>NZ_JAUBUJ010000092.1:0-36539 GCF_036705405.1 Microcoleus sp. B13-B6 | reverse complement strand
GCTTCACTCAAGGTGACGACTAAATCAGCAGCAACTGCAACACCGGTGGCGTTATCTGCGGGGGTGAAAGTGGTGGCTGTCGGTGGTGTGGTGTCAGGTGTTTGATCTTCATAGGCACCGATATCAACTGTACTATTCACGATTCGGCTGTAACCTGTCCCGCGCTGATCTAAGGTTAAACTACTGGCGTTAGCGTTATTACCAGCATCAAGGGCTGGGCTACCGGCTTGCAAAGAATGGGTTTGAGTAGGGCCACCATTGTTAGCTAGGGCATTTAAGAGAGGATTGAGGGGACTTCCACTTGTGCCTACTTTGGTACTCGTTGTAAAGCTGGTGCTCCCTGTATTATTACCAATTAAATTCCCCCCCCCGTCACTGAATGTACCAGCTACATCAGGGTTTTTAGTAGTAGGAGAACTATCAGTGTTTCCAGCAATAATGGTATTTCTGACTGTCGTTGCACTTCCACCTACATTAAGAACTCCACCACCGTTCCCTGTGTTGTTGGCATCACTATCAGCCGTATTATTTGTAATTGTTGAGTTGACAATCGTGGTATTTCCTCCGCTATAGGTGATGATAGCTCCCCCATCATTTTTGGCGGTATTAGCAGAAAATGTTGAATTGCTGATGTTTGCGGTGCCACCACTCATAGTAATAGCTGCGCCGCTTGCTTGCGCTGAATTAGCTGTAAAAGTGCTATTATTAATAGTTAATTGACCACTGCCATTAAAAATTGCACCTCCATCAGATAAACCTTGATTGTTGCTAAACGTGCTATTATTTATTGTTGCTATAGCACCGCTATTAAGGTATAGTCCCCCGGCAGAACCGCCTGCTGAAGTTAGACCATTACTAACAGTAAGATTATCTAGGGTTAAGTTACCGCTGGAGTTAACATTGAAGATGCGGAAACTGGGTGCTGCTCCGCTGCGTGTAATTGTGGCTCCATTGCCAGTAATTGTTAATGTGCCACCAGTGCTGGTACCTAAAATTACTGGTAAACCATTATTGCCTCCGGTTGTATTGTTCAGAGCTGTTAGGGTGTAGGTACTGCCGGAAGCTAGGTTAATAATATCATTTGCTGCTGTGCTATTAGCTTGGTTAATTGCCCAAAGTAATCCTCCATTCAAACCGGAACCCGTATTTGAGACATCTCCTGGCAGAACGGTATAGGTAGCTAACACGCCACTGTAAGCTGATAGCGCTGCGGGTTGGAATGGTAGCCAAGCAGCTATTTTGCCGATTTGTACGTCTAAGTTCCAGTTTCCTCCTAGTCTGATGTTCCCTATTTTTGTGCTAGAAGCTGCGACATTTGCGCGGGTGATTTCGGCAATGCGATGAATGAAAGCAAGTCCGATCGCGCCTGCTGCAACATTGCAACCATATAAAAGGAAATCGGCGTTTGAAGAGAGAGCCTTTCCCCACTGTTGCAAGTGTTCGAGTTTTTTTTCTAACAGTTCTTTATTAAATATATCTGTACCCAGATTTAGCGTGCCGGAACTACCGTGAGAAACTACGTGAACTGCCGCAATATCACTTTCCCCCGCCAGTGCGTGGGTAATTTGTTCAAGGCCACTACGCTTGTCATCTAAAATGACTATTTTGGCGTTAGCATCTGCGCCTTGGATCAGGCTTTGATAATCTTGTACAGAGGAGTCAACGAAAATAAGTTGCTTGTTCGCGATTGGTAGGTTCATAATTCCTGACATCCTTAATATCTATATATTGTTTACATCCAAGTCCGGCCGGGGTTGAAACCCCCGCCTCAAATCTTAAGTGCTCGCTATGAGGACTGAATAATTTAAGCTGTGGAGCATTTAAACCAGTAACGAGGCTAGTAGGGTGCGTCATTCGCGAACCCTTACGCTGAAACGGAAAACCTTAGATGCTGACGCACCTTACGCAAGTCCTTTAAATGCCGAACAGCTTATTAGTTCTCTTGCTTAAATAAATCGGGCGGTAAAATTGTTAGCCCGTTCCGCTGGAGGATTAAATAACCTGGAAACATCAAAGGCGTTACCGCGAATTAGTAGCTCGATACAGTCCATAATTCAAGCGATGTTTCTGACACAGTAGATAACTTTGGCTTCGGGAAATAGTTCCAGAATTAATGACAATTTGCTGCATCACCGGCGATTGGTGTCGGTGATCACTTCTCGATCAGTTGGCGGGTGGTAATAGGCTGTGCCTGTTTTTGTTCAGGGGAAATAAATATGGAAAACTCATTATCTTCGGTCATGGCTGAGAACATTCGCTCAGCTTGCGCCCCCAAGAGGGGATGTCATAGCACCATGAAACCGGGGATTTTGTCGTAGTAGTGCAGCCAGTAAAGTAGAGCCTGATCGGGGTAGTCCTGATATGAAGTGGGAGTTCACTGGCCTCGTGGCGGAATGGTTCCCTTAACATGAGATGCAACCTAAATGTATCATACCACAGACATATCTTTTATAGCATACTTTTATTTAACACTTCCCAACACAACATCCAGGTTTACGATATCTTTACAATCTAGACATCGTGGGTTGGCTTTCCCTATCTCTATCTCTATCGTTGCTTCGGGCCCCTGCCTCTGTAAAGTCGGAAAAGTCGGATCTTAAAGTCGGAAAAGTCGGATCTTTGCCATGAGGACATAATTTAGGCATCCAAGAGAGGCTGTGGGTATGAGGGTTTATTTGTTTTAGCGGAATTTTATTGGCTATTTTGCCAGACAGCATAAAGGTTGACGATATCTTGAGAATCTAGACATCGCCTTTGTTAATTACTCTGGAATTTTTGACCGCAGATGGTGGCGGATTTACGCGGATGGACGCGGATGAGTGTTGATTTGGATTTAAGGACGATCGCCCTTTATGGTCTTTTTTTACTCAACGGGCGATTCCCTACGGGATAGCTTCGCACGCGCGTACTTTTGTTGATTCCTGGAATCTGCAGCCAATTTCGGATGTTTATTTGCGAAAACGACCGCGAATGCGATCGACAAACATATCAACTTCCGGCAACTTCATCTGACTGACAAACAGGGCAAAAACCCCTAACCCTACAAAACTTGCCACACTCAACTGCACTAATTGAATTACCAAACCTTCAGTACCCAAAACTCTTTGACACGCTTGCAGAGTAGCCAAGGTAACGAAAGCAGTTAGAGAACTGCCAGAAGTTAACCCCAGAAAAGGCAAACTCCACTCCCCCCAAGGCAGGCCACCCAGCTTTTTATTTAAACAGTACAAAAGCATAATCATCGAAATAAGATTCACTCCCACCGTCGCCAAAACTAATCCGGGCGCGCCAAAGGCTCCTACTAACAAATAATCCAAAAGACCGTTTAAAAAGATATTGATAATACTGATGCGAAAAGGGGTTTCTCCGTCTCCCAAAGCGTAAAATACCCGTACCAAAACGTCGCGTCCCAAATACACAAACATTCCAATACTGTAAGCCATCAAGATCGGCGTGACAAACTCCGAGGCCTCTCGATCGAAAGCATAGCGTTCGTAAACCACGCGGACGATCGGCTCAGCCAGCGTTACCATTAAAGCGCTCAGGGGCAGCATCGTAAGGGCAGTCAAAATTAAAGATTGACGAATTCGAGCTTTTAATTCCGGCCAATCTCTCGGATCGGTGAGGCGAGAAAATATCGGCAGAAAGGGCACTAAAATTACATTAGAAATAATGCCTAAAGGCGTCATAACTAACAAGCCGCTGTAACCCATCGCAGAGGCAGCTTGAGGGATGTAGGATGCGAAAAATAGGTCAGTATAAACATTAATTTGTAGCATTCCTGATGATAAGGTCGCAGGAACCATCACCTTAATTACTTCTTGCACTCCCGGCCGTTTAAAATTAAACCGCAAACGCAATGTTCCCAAGCCGGCGCGCCACTGCGCCACCAGTTGCACCAACCACTGCAAAACTGCGCCCGCTAAAGTTCCCCAAGCTAACACTAAGCCGCCCATTAGTGCGAATTCTGGCTGAGTTATTTTGTCTCCGAGTTGCATTGCGAGAATCCCCAAACCGCCGACAAGTGCAACGCTAGAAAATAAAGGGCTAATCGAAGGAAGCCAGTACATATCGGCAGCGTTGAGAGTGCCGAAACCAATGCCGATTAAGCCTGAAAGTAATGCCATCGGCGCCATAATCCGAAATTGCTGGACGGCAATTGCTTTAATTTGTAAACCTTCTGCTGTTCTATTTAATCCCGGTGCCACCAAATCAATCAGCGGATCGGCAAAAATAACTAAAGCGATCGTCACCAACAGCAACAAGCCGCCGACTAAGGTGGTGATAGTCTCGACTAAGGGTGCTGCTTCTTTTTTATCCCGGCGGGCTAAAACACTGACTATGGCGCTGTGAAATGGCCCGTTAATCCCTCCGAGCAAAATAAATAAGAAACCAGGGATGACGTAGGCGTAGTTGTAGGCATCGACGGCGACACCGACTCCAAAGGCTGCGGCGATCGCAATTTGGCGCACCAATCCAAAGACTTTGCTAATTAGAGTGGCGAGTGCGACAATGCCGGCAATCCCTGCGAGGGAACGAGAGGGCTTCTGTAATTGGGACACAAATGGTTACAAACGCTAATGCTAAAAGGATTCACTTATTTTAATCGCGAATCGGGAGAATGATAACATGAATTCAGAAAACTTCTATTCCCAATTACCTTTACTGAACAATTTTATCAAGATTACCGATCTGGGTAATTTTGTTGACGTACCTGATGATTGGTACATTGTTGTCACAGATATTCGCGGTTCTACAAAAGCGATTGAAGCGGGAAAATACAAAGAAGTTAACTTATTGGGGGCTTGTTCGATCGTTGCTGTTTTGAATATCGCCGGCAAAACTGAGATTCCGTTTGTGTTTGGTGGCGACGGCGCTTCTCTTTTAATGGGGCCATCGCTTTTACCCGCTGCTAAGATTGCTTTGCTGGCCACTCAACAAATGGCTAAGACTCAATTTGACATGGATTTGCGAGTTGGGGCCGTCCCGGTTCAAGTTGTGGCAGCTAATTATCCGGTTAAAATAGCTAAGTTTAAAGTTTCAGAAAATTACAGCCAAGCTGTTTTTAGTGGCGGCGGCTTAACTCGTGCTACTGAACTTATTAAAGATCCGGCGCCTGGTAATATTTACAGTATTAAAAATAAGGGCATTTCTGCAACAGCCGATTTTTCGGGATTGGAATGCCGGTGGCAGGATATTCCCAGCAAGTATGGGGAAATAGTAACGCTGCTGGTAATGGTGCGAGAAGATTTTGGTCAGCAAAGTCATCAATTATATAGAAAAATTATCAAAAAAATTAACTACATTTACGGCAAGGAAAATTGTTTAAATCCTATCGATAGTAAAAACCTTAAATTGACACTTAATAGCACCAAGCTGATTAAAGAAACTCTAGTTAGGGCGAGCAATGCTAGTTGGTTAGACCGCCAGATGTATTTATCAAAAATACAGTTAGAGACGGCGCTTGGTTCGCTACTAATGAATTTGAAGGTTAAGACAGAAGAGTTAGATTGGGGAGTTTATAAAGATATTGCGATCGCAGCTACGGATTACCGCAAATTTGATGATATGTTGAGAATGGTAATTTCGGGCAATGAGTGGCGGCGAAAAAAATTGACGGGGTACTTGGAAAGGAATTACCGAGAAGGCAAGCTGGTTTACGGTTTGCACGTTTCTGACAGAGCGTTGATGACTTGTCTGGTGTTTGAACGCAACGGTCGCCAAGTGCATTTTATAGACGGTGCTGATGGAGGTTATGCTTTAGCTGCTAAGGATATGAAACAAAGAATGCAGGACTAAAGTCCTTACTACAAACCGTCGTTTCATGCTATGATGCCTCACTCTAAAATCTAAAATCTAAAACCTCAAATCGAATGACTGACTTAATTTACAAATATCCTCCTCTTTTACCCGGAATTCTCATCAAACGTTACAAGCGATTTTTTGCCGAAATAGAACTAGATTCGGGAGAAATCATCACCGCGCACTGTCCGAATACGGGCCCGATGACAGGTGTTTTGATTCCCGGCAATCCAGTGCTAGTATCTCCCAGCGACAATCCTAAACGCAAGTTAGCTTATACTTGGGAATTAATTAAAGTTTGCGACACTGTGCCAACTTGGGTGGGAGTTAATACTGGGCTACCCAATCGAGTAGTTAAATTAGCTTTGGAATTGAAATTGTTTCCAGAGTTGGGCAATTACAGTTTAATTCAACCGGAGGTTGTTTACGGCACTGATAAAAAAAGTCGAGTGGATTTTTGGCTAACTGGTGAGGAAAAACCGATTTTTCTGGAAGTGAAAAATACAACTTGGGTAAAAGAGGAGTTGGCTTTATTTCCCGATACAGTTACGGAGAGGGGACAGAAACATTTGCGGGAATTAATGGAAGTGGTGCGGCAGGGCTCGAGAGCTGTAATGCTGTATTTTATTAATCGCGGGGATTGTACGGATTTTGCTCCGGGGGATAGTGCCGATCGCCTTTACGGAGAATTGTTCAGACAGGCTATAAGTGAAGGTGTAGAGGTTTTGCCTTGTCGGTTTGACGTGACACCGGAAGGTGTTCGGTATTTGGGATTGGCGAAGCTAAATCTTTATAGCCTTTAATCCTAGTGAAAAAGTGGGATTTTATAAGTCTACTAATACTGCAATAAACTTTCCTTGACCTTTCATTAAAACTAATAGTTCGCTGGCGCTTGACTAAATAAGTTTTTGGCGGATGAACAATAACTTCACAATCAGGCGTACTCCCACTTTGAGGAGAAGACGCTCATATTCATAATAAATTTCCTCTCAACATCAGGCGATATTTCGTACAATACACTATGTAGCATCTAATAAAAAAGAGCGATCGCACTATGGGAATGACTCTGACCGAAAAAATATTAGCCAAAGCATCAGGCCGCACTAAAGTCGAGCCCGGAGAAAATATTTGGGTAGAAACAGACGTGTTGATGACCCACGATGTCTGCGGGCCCGGCACCATCGGCGTTTTCAAACGCGAATTCGGTGAGAATGCTAAAGTCTGGAACCCTGACAAAATCGTCCTCATTCCTGACCACTACATTTTCACGAACGACGAACGCGCTAACCGCAACGTCGATATTCTCCGCGATTTTGCCAAAGAACAAGGGATAAAATACTTTTACGACATCACGGATCGATCGGACTTCAAAGCAAATCCCGACTACAAAGGAGTTTGCCACATCGCCCTAGCACAAGAAGGCCACACCAGACCAGGGGAAGTGCTCTTCGGCACCGATTCCCACACCTGCAATGCCGGCGCTTTCGGACAATTTGCCACCGGTATCGGCAATACAGACGCGGCTTTTATCATGGGAACCGGCAAACTGTTAATCAAAGTTCCCGCAACCATGCGCTTTGTGTTCAACGGTGAACTGCCGGATTATTTGTTAGCAAAAGACCTAATTTTGCAGATTATTGGTGATATTAGCGTTGCCGGTGCTAACTACCGGACAATGGAATTTGCGGGCGATACAGTTGAGCGTTTGACGATGGAAGAACGGATGACGCTGTGCAATATGGTGATTGAAGCTGGCGGTAAAAACGGCACGGTTGCGCCGGACAAAACTACGTTTGATTACGTTACTTCGCGGACTGATAAAGCCTTCGATTCATTTTACAGCGATGGGGATGCTAAATTTTATAGCGATCGCACCTACGATGTCACCCAATTAGAACCAGTTGTCGCCAAACCGCACTCTCCCGACAACCGCGACTTAGCCCGCAACTGCCGCGATGTCAAGATCGATCGAGTTTACATCGGTTCCTGCACCGGCGGCAAAACCTCCGACTTTCTGAATGCCGCCCGCATTCTGAAAGGAAATCAAGTCAAAGTTCCGACTTATTTAGTACCAGCAACTCAGAAAGTTTACGAAGATTTGTTTGTCACAAAATACGATGGTCAAACCCTTTCGGAAATCTTCTTAGCTGCCGGCTGCATCGAACCCGCAGCGCCTTCTTGCGCCGCTTGTTTGGGCGGCCCGAAAGATACTTTTGGGCGGATGAACGAACCAGAAATTTGTGTATCTACAACTAACCGGAATTTCCCCGGCCGCATGGGGAATAAAGAAGCGCAAGTTTATCTAGCTTCGCCTTATACGGCGGCGGCTTCTGCGCTGACTGGGTATGTCACAGATCCGCGCGAATTCCTGTGTTAGAAGTTGTTAGCGATGTTTAGAATCTTAGATCCTCCACTTCTTAAAGAAGTCGAGGATCTGGGTATTCTGTTTTTTTAGATGGATTTACCTATCGCTGAACGTGACAGCGATCGGCTAGTTAGAATAAAATGAAAATAAATATCGATGTCAAATCTAAAAAGTCATGATCGATCATAATATTTTCCGTAAAGTGGCTACCACATTTGCCCTAATTGCTATTACCATATCATGCAGTGCAACGAAGACAGTAACTCGGGCACAAAAGAAAGCAGAAAAGCCACAGCCACAGATTGCTTATGGCGATTTAATCGTTGACTCTGAATCAGAATATATTATGATTCCAGTTATCTTATCTAGCGATGAAAAAAAATCTGGACACAATCCTATCTCATCAAAATTAAGTTTTTCAAGGGGCCGTCGTATGATTGGTTATAATATGATTTTTTATAACAAAACTAACGGAGAATCTAATATTCTATTAAATAGAAAAGCGTTAATATCTAAATTTGAATATTTGCCAGGTAAAAAAGATATAGAAAATCCCAGCCATCAAAATGAACAAACAAATCAACCGAAGCAAAATCCCTCAAAAAAAGTATCCAGCAAGCCTCAGAATCAATTGCTGTTGTTTCATATCATAGATAGCGACACAAATGCTGATGGCAAACTTGACGATGCAGACGCGATCGTTGGATATTTATCTAACTTGGCAGGCAAATCGCTTCAGGCAATCGCTCCGCCCGATACCCAGTTAATGAGTTGGGTATTTGATAAAAAGAGCGGCGGTATTTTTGTTACAATTAGAAAAGACTCCGATGGCGATCGCAAATTTACCGAAAAAGATGATATCGATTTTGTCCGAGTTAATGTCAGCAAACCCAATGTTGGCAAAGAGATAATCGACGGTAAAACTCGGCAAAAATTGCAAAAAAATATTCTTAGTTCAAAGTAAACATAAGGTGCACACCCTACTTGAATTGACAGGAGATTTACTTTGAAAACACTATTTTTGGCTTGGCAAAGCCCGGACAGCGGTTCTTGGTTTCCGATTGGTCGATTGACATTTAACGGTAAAGAATACCAGTTCAATTATACAAATGGTGTTCTAGAAGCTAAACTTAAGTGCGGGTTTCAACCTTTGCCATCTTTCCCGGATTTCAATAATGTTTACACTTCACAGAAACTGTTTGCGTTGTTTTCTAATCGAGTGATGGCGCGATCGCGCCCTGAGTACCCTGAATTTGTGCAGTGGTTGAATATCCCTGAACACGAACATGACCCAATTGCTTTATTGGCGCGCAGCGGAGGCAAACGGGCAACTGATAAATTTGAGGTGTTCCCTTGTCCCGAACCAGATGAAAATGGACGTTACTGTATCCATTTTTTTGCAGATGGACTGCGATACCTTTCCAAGTCGGCAATTGAACGGATTCATCGGCTTCAAGTGGGCGAACTTTTGTATTTAGCCCACGAATTTAAAAATCCGCGCCCTTCCCGTCTGCTTCTGTGTACTAAAGATCACTGGATTGTCGGCTATTGTCAGCGCTATCTGGTGGATGATATTTTTGAAATTATTTCGCAGCATCCAGAATTGGTTCGCGTAGAAGTCGATCGCCTCAATCAACCCCCAACGCCGCTACAGTTCCGCTTGCTGTGCAAGATGACTGCCGATTGCCAGCAAGGCTTTCGCCCTTTCCAAGGCCCGATGTACCAGCCTGTTAGCAGTGATGTTGTAGCTGCAAGTGCGATCGGATAATCAGCAACTATCAGTAAAATTACGATCGCATAATTAGGGAAGAAGTCAAGTTAATTATTCGGAATTCATTAGACCCACTCTATAAGAAACTTGATCTAGAATTAGAAATAGGCTGGGTTTGTTAAATTGTTTATAATTGTATGATTCATCGGGCCACTTAAGAAACCCGGTTTCTCGATCGCACAACTCGATAAAGTTCCAAGTATTCGGTAAATAAGTGCCATGATTACGATCGTGATGGGAGTCTCCGGTTCCGGCAAAACTACTGTTGGCAAGTTGCTGGCGCAATCTCTCAATTGGGATTTCAGCGATGCCGACGATTTTCACCCATCAGCTAATATCGATAAAATGAGTCGGGGCATTCCTTTAGAAGATGCGGATCGCCTTCCTTGGCTATTACAATTGCAAGCTGCAATAGACAGGTGGCTGTTAGAAAATAAAAATGTAGTTTTGGCTTGTTCTGCTTTAAAAACATCTTACCGCGAACTGCTCTACCGAGACCCAAAGCGCATGAAGATAGTTTATCTAAAATGTTCTTTTCAGCTATTAGCCACAAGGTTAAAAACTCGCGAAAACCACTACATGAAAGCAGACTTGCTTTTAAGTCAGTTAGACAGTCTCGAAGAACCACAAGATGCAATTATCATAGATGCTTCGCAGCCACTAGAGTTAATCGTGCGCCAAATTATATCATGTCCGATCGATCGCCCATAATACAATTGCCGGGGCGGGTTTTTGAGATTGTGTGTTTTTGGCAAATATTATTGGTGAACCCGCCCCTACAGGAATCAGGGTAATCGACCGGACATGATATGATGTGTGGTTAATTGCCCACAATAAAACCTATAGCGATTCTAAATGATTCAGATAAATTTGTAGGGGTAGTGCCCCCGTGCCTACCCCCTATCTATAGGGCAACCACGGGGGGATTGCCCCTACAATAATTATGAGAATGATTTAGGATTGCTATAGCGATTCTAAATGAATTGTGTAATTGTTGTAGGGGCAAAACCCACGCCCGGTTGCCCCGATCCGTGGGGGGTAGGCACGGGGAGTAGGGGTAGCACTACCCCTACATATTTTTACAACTGATGCGAGGATTGCTATATAATACTAAATCGGGCTTAAATACCAGTTTATTTCTTACTCCCTCTTAACTAGGGCGAGAGTTTGTATAGTAGCTATTTCAAACGGCGAGTCTTAGCGAGGGTTTTTAACTCGGATTTAGTATAAGCTGTTACACATTTAAACCAATAACGATAGAGGTAGGGTGCGTCAGCTAGAACACTGGCGGGATATGGGAAATACTTATGTACGCTCCGCACCCTACTATCCTCTTTTAAATGCCCAACAGCTTAACAGTTATTTTTTTCCTAGCAACCGAGTTTCTGAACCAAATTTAGCCCCCTCTCCGTTTCCGGGAGAGAGGTTTCGCCTGCTAATTTTTGTACAAATACAAGAAAGCTTCTACTTCAGCGGCGGTTGGTTGAGCCGCAATTGCACCCGGTTTCATCGCTGTCATCGAACCTACCGCACTCGCATAAGTTACAACTTTTTTGGTTATTTCTGGAGTGGCTAAACTCTTAATTCCCACCTTGCATAATTGGCTGACAAAACCAGCCAGAAAACCGTCGCCGGCACCTGTTGTATCCTCAACATCTACTGTAAATGCGGGGATTTTTCCTTCATTTTCCGAGATACAATAGGCGCAACCTTTCTCGCCTGCAGTAACCAAAACGCCTTCTACGGAATCGAGACGGTAGGTAATAGCTCCAGCATCGGTAGTGTCAAACAACCATTCGGCTTCTTCCTCGGATAGCTTGACAAAATCAACTTTTTTTAATATTTTTCTAATGGGCGCTTTTGCTTCGTCTGGATTTGGCCAAAACACGGGACGCCAATTGATGTCAAGTATAATTTTAACGTCGTACTGTTCTGCTAGTTCGATCGCTCGGACGATCGCCTCTCGACTTTCAGGGTAAGCTAATTCTAAAGTGCCTAGCACTAAATATTCGGCATTTTCAAACAGCACTTCGGGTAGTTGTGCAGCAAGGAGGCGGGTGTCTGCAAAATCCGCAGTATCAAATTCGCCAAAACCGGCAAAAGATCGATCGCCCGCTTCATTCCGCAAGACATAAACTTGCCGCGTCGGCGCACTTGGATGTCGCTGCACTCCAGCGGTATCAACCCCTATTTCTTGCAATACCTGCACTAGAGAATTCCCCAATTCATCCCCACCTACAGCACCGATAAATCCCGCCGCCGTCCCCAATTTAGCCAAAGCACAGGCAACATTAGCAGGAGCACCGCCGGGATATGCCGTCCAAGATTCTACCTCTTCGAGAGATACTCCTGGTTTGTCTGCTAAACAATCAAATAAAACTTCACCCAGACACAGAACGCGAGGATAAGTCATATCAATTTTAGATTTTACATTTTAGATTTTAGACCAGCAGTAGACAGGCCAATAATTATTTTTAACCCATCTCAGAAAAATTGCAAGCTATTTTTTAATGGCTGCTCCTTTGACAACTCCCCGCCGTAAAACGGCCGAGATTCTTCCTTCATCCAACGTTGCCTCTAAAAGCAGTGCCTTTAGATGGTCTTACACGTCGTCTGGAAGCGTTAGCGAGATGCCCTCCCGCCAAAAGTCGTAAACCTTCATCGCGGATATTCATGGCGGCGTTAATGTCTCTGTCATGTACCGTTTGACATTTGGGACATTGCCAGCTACGAATATCTAAACTCAGGTTATCTAGTTGATGTAAACAGTTACTACAAGTTTTGGAACTGGGGAAAAATCTATCGATTTCGATATAGATTCTTCCCTCCCACTCTGACTTATACTTCAACATGGTGCAAAATTTACCCCATCCAGCATCACTGATTGATTTAGCTAGTTTGGAATTTTTTACCATGTTTCTAACTGCCAGATTTTCTACAATTATGACTTGGTTTTCGTCAACTAATTTACGACTTACTTTTTGGAGAAAATCTTCACGACATCTGGTGATTTTTGAAGGCACTTTAGCAACTTTAATCCGTGCTTTTTTACGATTGCTAGACCCTTTTTGTTTGCGACTAAGTTGCTTTTGTCTCTTGGCTAATTTAACTTCATATTTACGGTAATATTTGGGGTTGCCATGCTTAGTCCCGTCGGACGTAATTGCATAATAATTTATCCCCATGTCTATACCAATAGCTTTTCCCTCTGATGATGAAACAGGCTTATCTTTACCATCATCGTAGAGACAAGCGGCGTAGTATTCACCTGATGGATTTAGCGATACGGTAACAGATTTTAACTTCCCTTCGAGCAATCGAGATACTTTGCAGTAAACCTTACCTAGTTTAGGCAACGTGAGATAGTCGCCATCTAATTTAATTCCTTGTGGAAATCGGATAGATTGCTTTTGTCCCTTTTTCTTAAAATTTGGGTATTTAGCCCGTTTCTCAAAAAAGTTCAAAAAACCACTAGACAAATCCAATGCTACTTGCTGTAAACATTGTGAAGGTGGTTCTGTTAACCATTCATATTCTTTTTTTAGCGAAGGTAACAAATTAATGATGTCGTTTCGACTTAAACCCTTACCTGTTGCTTTGTAAGTTTCACTGGTTAGGTTAAGCGCAAAATTGTAAAACCACCGTACACATCCAAACGACTTACCAAGCAATATAGATTGCTCTTGAGTCGGATAGATTCTGTACTTGCAGGCTTTTAACATTGCACTTACCAAACTATATTTGCTATGGTAAGCTAAAGTGAAACAAAAGTAAAGTCCCCCTAGAAGGGGGAGGTTTTAGACCCAATTTTTCGATAATATCAGACTTATTGATACTGGCAGTTACTCGCTCAACGCACAAGTGCAGTGCGGGCGTATCAGTTGTTTTACCTGAAAACACCTGCGGGTTTGGCCCGGATGCCAGATGCGCGCAGGTAAAGGGCTCACCCGCCGCCCTCCGGTGCCAGCAGTGCAAGTCGGTGCGGGTCATGCTGTGTCGGCGCTGAGTTTGCACTTTTTGCGATTCTGCAAGCGAGTTGGTGCTTCGGCCC
The DNA here is from genome assembly GCF_036705405.1 of Microcoleus sp. B13-B6. Lineage (NCBI taxonomy): Bacteria > Bacillati > Cyanobacteriota > Cyanophyceae > Oscillatoriales > Microcoleaceae > Microcoleus > Microcoleus sp. B13-B6. The sequence goes on along the minus strand of NZ_JAUBUJ010000092.1, from coordinate 22,550 downwards.
CGAAAGAGTAGCACAGCAAATTTAATTTTCTCTTCATACTTCATCCCTCATCCTCTAGAATTGTAGATAGGTAAATATGCAGACATAGGAAAAATTTATGAGTGGGATTGTCTCTGGAACCCCTGTCACCCTGTCGGACAGAGAATTGCAAGTGGTAGAGTTAGTAGCGGCGGGATTGACTAATGAGAAAATTGCCGAAAAGTTAGAGATTAGCAAGCGTACAGTTGACAACCACATTAGCAATATCTTGAACAAGACGCGCGCTGACAATCGAGTTACCCTTGTACGCTGGGCGTTGCAGTGGGGAAAGGTATGTTTGGACAATATTAACTGCTGTCCTCTACCGCGACCGATCGATAAAGAAGTATCTTAAGTAGGGTTTCTGGTTGGGTACAGGCAAAGAAATGATGCAAACGGCACAAGAAAAACAACTCCGCTATCACATTCAATCCCCTGGATTGCCGCTGGCGGTGTATCGCGAAGTGGCGACCCATTTGCGTCAAGTTGAAGGGGTGCAAACCGGTTTAATCCCGCAGCAGTCGCAGCGGTTTGATTACAGCGACAGCCAAATTGGGGGTTTGTGGATACAGTATCCTGAAGCGTTCGATTTGGCAGGTCGCGAGCGGGTCGATCGCATTTTGGCTTATTATGGCGATCGTTACGGAGCCTGGGAATTATTAAGTCCTTAGTTATTGGGAATTGTTAGCTGTTGACTGTTGACTGTTAACTAATAACTACTGACTAATGATTAATGACTGCGGACTAATGACTAATGACTACTGACTACTGACTACTGACTACTGACTACTGACTAACAAAATGAGTGCAATTAAAACTTTAACGGGAACGCGAGATATTTTGCCCGATGAAATTCGATATTGGCAAAATGTCGAAGAAGTGGCTAGAACAATTTTGAAAAAAGCGGCTTATCGGGAAATTCGGACGCCGATATTTGAACAGACATCTTTATTTGAACGCGGCATCGGCGAAGCTACCGATGTTGTAGGCAAAGAAATGTACACTTTTAAAGATAAGGGCGATCGATCGACTACTTTGCGCCCAGAAGGCACCGCCGGAGTAGTGCGAGCTTTTATTCAAAACAGTTTGTACGCAGCGGGAGACGTGCAGCGTCTGTGGTATGCTGGGCCGATGTTTCGCTACGAACGCGCGCAAGAGGGAAGACAGCGGCAGTTCAATCAAATTGGCGTGGAAGTCTTGGGGAGTGCGAATCCTCGTGCGGATGTCGAAGTAATTGCGATCGCCTGTGATATCCTGCAAACTCTCGGTTTAAAAAATTTGCGTCTCGATATTAATTCCGTCGGAAATAAGCAAGACAGACAAAATTATCGGCAAGCATTAATAGATTATTTTACACCGCACAAAGACGAATTAGACGCCGATTCTCAAGACCGCTTGACTCGCAATCCGCTGCGGATATTGGACAGCAAAAATCAGCGGACTCAAGAAATTGTAGCTGGTGCGCCTAGCATTTTAGAATATTTGGGAGAGGAATCGCGAGATCACTTCGAGCAAGTGCAGCAGATGCTCACAAATTTAGGAATTAGTTATCAGTTAAATCCCCGATTAGTGCGCGGTTTAGATTACTATACCTACACCGCATTTGAAATTATCTCCGACGATTTGGGAGCGCAAGCCACAGTTTGCGGAGGCGGCCGCTACGACGGTTTAGTAAAAGAATTGGGTGGCCCAGATACGCCTGCAGTCGGTTGGGCAATGGGTATCGAAAGGTTGATTATTCTGCTGCAAAAGTTGCAACCTTTGCCCGCGCCCAAGTTGGATTTTTATTTGGTATCCAGGGGCGAAAAAGCAGAACAGCAATCGGTATTGTTAGCTCAAAAATTGCGAAGTGCCGGGTTTAGTGTAGAGATAGATTTGAGCGCTAGTGCTTTCGGGAAACAGTTTAAAAGAGCCGACAGAAGCGGTGCGGTTGCGTGTTTAGTTTTGGGAGATGCGGAAGCTGAAAACGAGACGGTACAGTTGAAGTGGTTGGCGAGTGGCGAACAAAGTGCGATCGCCCAATCGGAACTACTAGCAATGACAAACGAGCTACAGCAGAAGATCATAGCTGCATATTAAGTCCGGCAGGGAATGAATTCCCTGCCTCAAAGCTAAAGTCCTCTGAAGAGGACTAATTATTTTAACAGTTTTCTTCTCAGTCCTCTTCAGAGGACTTTCGCTATTAGCCAGGGGTTTCAACCCCTGGCGGACTGTCGGCTTAAGTCGTTACTAATTGACTCTGCCCGGTAACGCATATCCAGAGGCTCTGCCTCGTCATTAAGCCATTAACATTAATCCCAAAAACCAAGAGATATAATTTAAGCATTAAAACATTTAACCTCTGATAAACTATGTCTGTAGCAACTAAAAACCCAGAAACAAAACTCACAATCACCTGGCCGCTACTACCACAAGATTTCCAACTACCAGACGACCCCGTAGAAGACGAAAGCCAACCATTATTAGCCGCCGCTTTGCGCCAGCCGCTAACAGGATTTCCTGAATTAATGCAGGATGCCTTAATTGTTTGCAACTTTGCCTTGTGTGCCGGCATAAGTTTCCCAGGTTCAAGCAGCGACGAACAGCGTATTATCTGCAAAGCACCAGATTGGATGTACGTGAAACCCGTCAATCCAAAAAATGTCTCGCAAGTCCGCCGCAGTTACACGCCACACACAGAAGGAACCATCCCCCAAATCGTGATGGAATTTCTTTCAGAAACCTATGGAGAAGAATACTCCGTTGAATTTACCTCGCGGGTGGGAAAGTGGTATTTTTACGAGCAAGTAATCAAAGTCCCCCGATACGTCATATTCCGAGCGAAAACAGCTCATTTAGAAGTTTACGCTTTAGAATCAGAACACTACAACTTGCAAAAAGCAGATGAAAACGGACGTTATTGGATACCGGGATTAGACTTGTTTTTAGGTATTTGGGAAGGAACCCACGAAGGAAGGACAGGCTGTTGGTTCAGGTGGTGGAATCCTGAAGGCGAGTTGTTGCTGTGGTCGGAAGAACGAGTAGAACAAGAACGCCAACGGGCCGATCGCGAAAGACTCCGCGCGGAAAAATTGGCCGAAAAACTGCGTCAAGCGGGGCTCGAGTTAGATGATGAAGAGTGAAATATCAATTGATGAGTCGAGTTCGATCGTGTTTTGGTATGATGACACTCTTGTGGTGCCGGCATCCAGCCCGCCCTTGGCTAACTTTGCACTCCTATGTTAATCGAACGTCTCCAGCCGATCGCCTGGACAAAACAACCGCGACTCATATCCTTATTTTCTGGTTGCGGCGGCATGGATTTGCCATTCCACCAAGCCGGATTTGAGGTAGTTTGGGCGATCGACTCCAATAAATACGCCTGCAAAACATTCAGCAGAAACATTGCTGATGTCATCATCAACGACAGCATAGAAAATATAGACATTGCACAAGTTCCCGAAGCTGAAATATGTATAGGAGGGTTCCCCTGTCAAGATTTCTCCCTAATTTGGAAGCGGCCCGGACTTGAAGGAACCAGAGGCAATTTATATACATACTTTCTCGATTTTGTCAACAAAAAAAAGCCCAAAGCTTTTGTAGCAGAAAATGTCAAAGGCTTATTAAGTGCCAATAATTATCAAGCAATAAAACAAATAATTTCTGACTTTGAAAGTATCGCTCCGGGCTACTTAGTTAAACCTAAACTCTACAACTTTGCCGATTACGGAGTTCCGCAATTTCGGCAAAGAGTGTTATTAGTTGGCATTCGGATGGATACAGGATTTAACTTTGTGCATCCTCAGCCAGAATACGGGCCAAATCGCAAAAATCCCTATCGAACAGCGGGCGAAGCACTCAAAAATGTGGAAGCAGTTCTTGACAATAACCAACATCATAAAATTCAAGCCCGCACCGTTGAAATTTTAAATCGAATTAAACCGGGAGGCAATTTCTCTGATATTCCCAAAGATAGTCCATACTATGTCAAAGGCATGATCAGTCACGTTTATCGCCGAATTCATCCAGATAAACCATCATCGACAATCATTGCTGGTGGAGGTGGCGGAACTTGGGGTTATCATTATTTAGAACCGCGTTCTTTGACAAATCGTGAAAGAGCAAGATTGCAAACATTTCCCGATGATTTTGTTTTTGAAGGTTCTACGACTGAAGTACGGCGGCAGATTGGAAATGCAGTGCCGCCGCAGGGAATTGCTGCTGTTGTTGAGGCTTTAATTCCGCTATTTAAGGGGGATTATCCGAAAGTGGATTTATATGAAATGAGTAAAAAGTTGCAGGGGATGTCAATTCAAGAACGATTAAAATGGGCTGAATTAGAACCAAGTGAAAATATTTTATAATCAGCAAGTAGTTTATAGTACAATATTTCTAAATATTGAGCTAATTATGTAGCTGATAGAGTGAATATTCAAAATGCTGAAAGAACTTCATCTAAAACAAGTCGGAACCGCCCCCCAGTTCGATGTAGAATTTGCCGATCGCATTAATTTATTTACTGGCGACAATGGTTTGGGGAAAACTTTTTTGCTTGATGTTGCTTGGTGGGTACTAACTGGAAAATGGGCGGATAGTCCAGCTTGGCCACAGCAGGGACAGGGCAATTCCCCGGAAATCACTTCTCGTTTAAGCAATCAAAAAAAATCCGATAAATATCGAAGTCTGTTTAGTTTTTCCGAACAAAAGTGGTTAGACAGTGGCAAGTATTCTAGTTTCAAAGGGTTAATTATTTACGTCCGTGTTGATGGATTTTCAGTCTTAGATCCTGCCCGTAATCGCTTAGCAGCTTATCACTTCAATTATGATAGTCTTTGGAATGGATTGATTAATTCCGAAGGAAAATTTATCTGTAATGGTCTAATTCATGATTGGGTGAACTGGCAACGTCAACCAGACCGATCTCAATTCCAACTATTATCTCGCGTCATTAAACAACTTTCTCCCGATGCTGATGAATGGATGGAACCGGGAGAACCAATCAGGGTTTCTGTTGAGGATGTGCGTGAGATTCCTACCTTAAATTTTCCCTATGGCAATGTTCCGATTATATACGCATCAGCGGGCATCAAGCGAATTTTAGGATTAGCTTATTTGTTAGTATGGACTTGGTATGAACACACAATGGCTTCTAAGTTGCGGCAACAAGAACCTCTGGATAAGATAATTCTTTTAATCGATGAAGTTGAAGCTCATTTACATCCACAGTGGCAACGATCAATCTTGCCAGCTATCTTAGAAGTAGCAACAAACCTCGAAAATGAAATGAAACTTCAGCTAATAGCTACAACTCATTCTCCGCTGCTACTTGCCTCAATCGAGCCTGAATTTGATGAGGAGCAAGATAAGTTATTTTTGTTTGAGTTACAAGGTAAAGATGTAACTCTTAATGAAGTTCCTTGGACAAAACATGGCGATGCTGTTGGCTGGCTAACTTCAGATATTTTTGGGTTAAAACAGGCTCGTTCCCGCGAAGCAGAAATAGCGATTGAGGCTGCGTATACCTTCATGCGAGGAGAAAGCATGGAAACTTTTCCTGAATACCTCAGAACTAAGGATCAAATTCATCAGGAACTCCTGCGAGTTTTACCAGAACACGATCGCTTCTGGCCGCGATGGATTGTGAGCACCGAGGTAGAGTAAAGATGATGCGATTTACTCCGCCACCGGAACCACCGGATTTTGAGCAACAAGTGCGACAAGCCGGCAATAATTGGTTAGTTAAAAATCCTGGTAAAGAACCAAAAGATTTTTGGTCTACCTTCAAACCTCAATTAGCTAAAGACTTCCAAAATCTTTGTGGCTATTCAGTTATGTACATACCGAGTCGGATGGGTACTGTAGATCATTATTTGAGTAAAAGTAAAGCCGAAAATCGGCATTTGATTTATGACTGGAAAAACTATCGCTATGCTTTGCAACGGGTAAATAGCTGCAAAGGAACTTACGATAGACAAATTCTCGATCCGTTTGAAGTAGAAGATAATTGGTTTGAGATTATCCTACCTTCTTGTCAGTTGATTTTGACTGATGCGATTCCTTCCCACCAGCGCGACCGAGCCGAATTTACCCTCAAAAAGTTACAGATTCAGAATAGTGAATGGGTTATAGAACAACGTCAGGAGTGGTATCGGATGTATCTAGAGAAGGAACTTAATTTAGAAGGGTTAGAAAAGAAAGCGCCTTTAATCGCTCGTGCGGTTAAAAAACAGCTTAATTAGTTAATAATCAATCTAAAATAATCAATCAGGCACCATCAAACCCTTCAATATTCTCCCCTTTTCCTCCTCCCTCAACCCCTTCGACTGCACCAAAACCCCAAAACCGCCCAAACCCATCGGATCGATCAACTGATGCAAAGCCTCCCGTCGCCGCAAAAACGTTGCCACATCCAATACTTCCGCATGATTTGTTGATAGAGAAGCAATACGATCGCCCAAACCCAACGCCATCAAAAACAAAGCCTGCTGAGTAAACCCTACCACATCCAAACCGCACAATTCCCCCTGCCTTTCCAACGCCGTAAAATTAACATGAGCCGTTAAATCCTGCCGCCCCACATTAATATAAGGATTGCTGTGATATCGGTGGCGATAATAACACTGTAGCGTCCCCTCCCTGCGCCTCGGATTGTAATAGCGGTGCGCCGGATGGCCGTAATCAATAGTTAACAAATATCCCCGCTGCAACTTTTTAGCAACTGTACTCATCCAGTCCAAAGCAGCCAAATTCACCTCACTGCGATAACCATCGCCATAAGCACTCGCCGACAAATCGATGCCCACCAAATCCAAATATTCGGCAATTTTAGGGGTGGAAACTTCGCCAACTACTTCAACAAATTTTATCTCTTCTTGTTCATTTTTTGGGGTTTCTGCGGCAACATAAATCTCCCTAACTTGCCCTTCTTCCAGAATGAATTGATGCACTGGCAAAGCATCCACTAACTCGTTAGAAAAAAAACAACCGACTATTGAATTATTAACTATCTCATCCCAATTACACCACTTAACACACTTAATATCGGCTAAAGTTTGCCGCTGTTCCGCTTGGAGCCCAGGGGAAACTTCAATAATAATGTATTCTAAAATATGAAAGAAATCGGGATGTTGCCGTTGCAGATATTGCAGCACATTTTCGGCAAAATTTCCCCGCCCAGCGCCCATTTCTACGATCGCGAAATTGAAAGGGCGATCCTCTTCGAGGGCTCCGCTAACGAGAAATTCCCACATTTCTACAAACTGATCCGCCAAAACCTCCGAAAAATCAGCACCCCAATGAGACGACGTGATAAAATCGCCTTGTTTGCCGATCGACGGGCGATCGCTATTGTAATAACCGTGCTGCGGATGATATAATGCCAAATCCATATATTCAGCAAAAGTAATACGCTGCTGGGGAGTTGCGGCAATTCTTTCGCCGATTAAAGCGCAGAGATCCGGGTTGCTGTCATTGATATCTGGTTGCTGGGATGTCATAATTTTTATGAGGCACTTAATCAAGCTGAACAAAATCATTCGAGTAGTGCTATAAACTCTTCCCTTGTGAGTTCTGCATCCCGCAGTATCTTGCGGAGTAAACCTCTACCTATGGTTTTGCCAGCATGGACAGGAATCGTTACTACCCGTCCATCTGCATGGATCATTCGCACATGACTGCCCTTTTGTCTAATCGTCTGAAAGCCTGCATTTTCTAAGGCGCTAATAACTGTATTTCCTATTAAAGCTGGTAGTTTTGGCATTAAATCATCACCCTTTGAATACCTACAAATTCAGGTAATTTTTCATTACCCTCTTCTTCTAAACAAAGTGCAATAACTTCTTTAATATTCGCAATCAACTCATCAATAGTCTCACCTTGGCTATAACAGGCTTTTAGCTGTGGGACTTCCCCGACATAATAGCCATCTTCATCTCGTTCAATAATGACGTAGAACTCTTGCTTGCTGACATTCATTCTGCAACCTCTTTGTTCTTTAAATGTTACTCTATCATTATTAACAGTCAGGGCTTTAGTCATACTCGTTTAATAACTAAAGCCCTTACTGCTAACAGCGGATCTACCTGTCAACCGAGCCCATAATAATGTCGATACTCCCCAAAATTGCCACCAAATCGGCAATCTTCACGCCGCGCACAATGTGAGGCAAAATCTGCAAATTATTAAAATCCGCAGCCCGAATCTTCCAGCGCCAAGGAAACACAGTATCATCCCCGATAATATAAATCCCCAGCTCACCCTTGCCGCTTTCAACGCGGACATAATGTTCGCCCTTGGGAATCTTAAAAGTCGGCGCCACTTTTTTGCCAATAAACTGATAGTCAAAACCATTCCATTCAGATTTTGGCCCGCTTTCTAAGCGCTTCGCTTCCAAATTCTCGTAAGGGCCGCCGGGGAGTCCTTTTAAGGCTTGATTGATAATCTTAACCGACTCGCGCATCTCCCGAATCCGTACTAAATACCGGGCTAAACAATCGCCAGCAGCTTCGGTACAAACTTCCCAGTCGAAGTCGTCATAACATTCGTAATGGTCAACTTTCCGCAAATCCCAATTTACGCCGGAACCGCGCAACATGGGGCCCGAAAGTCCCCAGTTAATCGCTTCGTTGCGGGAAATCGTACCCAAGCCTTCAATCCGGCGGCGGAAGATTGGATTGTTGGTAATTAAACGTTCGTACTCGTCAATTTTGGGAACGAAATAATCGCAGAAATCTTGGCACTTATCTACCCAACCATAAGGCAAATCGGCGGCGACTCCGCCGATGCGGAAATAGTTATTATTCACCATGCGATAACCGGTCGCTGCTTCCCACAAGTCGAGAATTGGTTCGCGATCGCGCATAGTATAGAAAAAAGGAGTTTGCGCGCCCACGTCCGCCAAAAACGGCCCTACCCACATCAAGTGGTTAGCAATCCGGTTCAACTCCAGCATGATTACCCGAATATAACTAGCCCGTTTGGGGACAGCAATATTTGCCAACTTTTCCGGTGCATTCACTGTCACCGCTTCGTTAAACATCCCCGCAGCGTAGTCCCAGCGGCTCACGTAGGGCACGTACATCACGTTGGTGCGATTTTCGGCGATTTTTTCCATCCCCCGGTGCAGATAGCCCAAAACAGGCTCGCAGTCCACCACATCTTCCCCGTCCAGGGTGACGATTAGCCGGAGTACCCCGTGCATGGAAGGGTGGTGCGGGCCCATGTTGAGCACCATCGGTTCGGTTCTAGTCTCAATTCTTGACATAATTAAATGAATTAATGATTACTAGCTATTGTTGATTTTTGTTTGGCTTTTATGATTATGAAGGATATCGAGCTCTCTGAGAAGGAGACCCTTGGATCGGATGTCAGTATTGACACCTATCACGTTCCAGTTTTGGGTCAAGAATTAATTGCGGGTTTGGCTGTGCGTCCAGGCGGCCGCTATTTGGACGCGACGCTTGGGGGCGGCGGACACACGAGTTTGATTTTAGCGGCGGCGCCAGATGTTACAGTGGTGGCGATCGACCGCGATGAACAAGCCATCCGTTTTTGCCAAGCCCGATTTGCCAACTCGCCCGTTGAGTTTTGGCACGGCAACTTTGCTGAATATCAGTCCCCAGAGGCCGAATTTGATGGTATCATAGCAGACTTGGGCGTCAGCTCTGCTCAGTTCGATACACCGGAACGGGGATTTAGTTTTCGCCACCCAGCTCAACTAGATATGCGTATGAACCAGCAGCAATCTTTGACGGCAGAAGAGATTATCAACCACTGGGAAGAAGTTAAACTAGCAGATATTATTTACAAGTACGGCGAGGAGCGACTGTCGCGGCGCATCGCGAGGCGGATTGTGCAAAGCCGTCCTTTTCAAACTACAACAGAACTTGCAGGGGCGATCGCCTCCAGCTTCCCCCCCAAGCAGCGCAACGGCAGAATCCATCCGGCCACCCGTACTTTCCAAGCTTTAAGGATAGCCGTCAACTCCGAACTCGCTTCTTTAGAAACTTTCCTAAACCTTGCCCCACGGTGGTTAAAACCCGGTGGGAGAATCGGAATCATTACCTTTCACAGTCTCGAAGACCGACCAGTCAAGCACCAACTCAGAGGAACACCCAATTTGCAGGTACTGACAAAAAAGCCGATCGTGCCACAATCCGAAGAAGTCGCTAGAAATCCCCGCTCTCGTTCTGCTAAGCTCAGACTGGCAGAAAGATTAGCTTGATTCGGCAGTAGTAATATGCTTGCTGCAAAAAGTTCAGAGATTAAGAGGACTTGCATCCTGCAATCAAGTACGATGCGGCAAAGATGTAGGGAATAGCGCCAACAACCCACCACTAACCCTCCGGGTACAGTGGGGCTTGAAATACAGCCGGTGTTGACCAGACTTAGGTAGCAATACTTGCGTTAGTAGTAAGTGTTAAAATTCACACCGAGGACAGTGCCCAGCTAGTTAAGAACTCTGCAATCAGAGCATTAATTAGCCGTTTTGAATGCTGGTGTGTTTAGAAAAGTACCGACTGCTAACAAGGTCATTGCTCGTATCACAGCGTTAAAGCTGACTCGGGAATTTTCCCTATTGAAGCGGCCTACCGAGGCGGGTTACAGTATCGAAAGCCTCTCATCTGTGCGAACAGATGGTGCGAAAGGAATGCTCACCTTGAGGTAAAACGGGTTTCTTTAACTCAACTTGACGTAACTGATATGTTGCATATATCCAGCCCTCCTTTTCCTCCCGCCACCTTGCTGAATACAGCTATGGTGGGGGTTTTCAAGGGGGAAGAAAGATGAGTCGGGGAGATGGAAGCAAGCTGAAACTGATGGTAGTCGATGACGAACCCGACAACTTGGATTTATTGTACCGGACGTTTCGACGCGACTTTCAGGTTTACAAAGCAGATAGCGCCCTCAGCGCCCTGGAAGTTCTAGACGAACAGGGCGAGATGGCGGTGATTATATCTGACCAGCGAATGCCAGAAATGAATGGCACCGAGTTTTTGGGGAAAACAGTCGAGCGATTTCCCGATACGATTCGGATTCTGCTAACGGGATACACCGATGTTGAAGATTTGGTTGAGGCCATCAACTCAGGTCAAGTTTTCAAATACATCACCAAACCGTGGAATCCAGAAGAACTCAAATTGGTGATCAATCAAGCCTCAGAAACTTACAAATACTACAAGCAGCGCAGCGTTGCATTGCGCCGCGCTTTACGCAAGGAATCTCTGTTCAATGAGGTAATGAGCGTGATTCGCGGGTCGCTAGATTACTCTAGTATGGTACAAACTATTGTTCAAACCGTAGGTCAAACTTTTGAGGCCAACTATTGTATGCTGCGGCCGGTAGAGACCGATCGACTATTGCCGAGTACCTTCCCCTACCAAGCCCAAACCTCTGAAGCCAGTAGCTTTTCTTTTGATGAAAATTTGCTGGTTCAAGCTGTAGCCACCCGCCAAACTCAAGTGAACTCCAACAGTGGGGGGCAGGGGAACTCGGTTGAGATTGCCGTGCCCCTGACTTACCAGCAAGAATTGCTGGCGGTACTGGCTTTGTCCCAGATTGGCGGCACTAACCCTTGGTCAGCAGAAGAGATAGAGTTAATAGAAGGTGTAGCAGCTCAAGCTGCTCTCGCCCTGTCTCAAGCTAAGCTATATCAGCGCACTCTGGATTTAGCCAAGCAGATGCAAAACGAGTTGGAAGTGGCTCGCCAAATCCAAACAAACTTGTTGCGCCAAAGTTGGCCGGATTTTGAAACTGTCAGGGTGCAAGCTTGCTGTTATCCCGCGCGGGAAGTGGGTGGGGACTTTTTTGAAGTCTACGTCCACTCCCAAGGGGATATTTGGATAGCGGTGGGAGATGTTTCGGGTAAGGGAGTTCCGGCTGCTCTATTTATGGCGAGCGCGATTTCGGTGATGCGTCGGGAACTTTCCCAAGAAGTTTCTCCAGAGCCCGATCGAGTTATGCACAATATGAATAGCAGTATGTCTGACGACCTGATCGGCAACAACCATTTTATTACAATGGTTGTAGCTCGTTACACTCCGTCAACCGGACACCTGGCATTTGCTAATGCCGGTCACATTTACCCGATTGTTTGGTCTCACTCGGAGGTGAAAGCTCAAGCCGCTAGCGGTGAAACGCCAGCCGAGCCGAATTTCCTGAAAGCTCGTGGCATTCCCTTGGGGATACTACCAGTTTGGAGAGGCAAAGCAGGTACGATCGAATTAAAGTCAGGAGATGTATTTCTGCTGACGAGTGACGGAATTACTGAAGCTAGCGTGACGACTGAAGCGGTCGCAGGGGGTGTACCAACCCGTTCTATGCTACAACAAGAAGGGCTTTGGCAACTCTTGATTCAGGAACCTGGTTCTTTCAACTTGGACAATTTGTTGGCTTACATCCGAGCCGACAATCCCGTTCAGGAAGACGACCAAACCATACTCTCTCTGGAGGTTCTTTGAATCTGTCAGCGACTCCCGACGCATAGTCGGGGGTGAGCGCCGAAAAAACTTAAGCCCTGCTTGTTGAGGGCCCATAGAGTAGTCCTGCAAAGGACGGCGTTATCGTCAACAGTCAAAAACCACAGTAAAAAACCTAGCCGGCGATGGCGCAGCTAGTTTCCTGAATCGCTTTCCTGGGGGATTAAATACCTGTCAAGGGTTAAGGTAGAAGGCATTCGTCAGAAAAAACCAACGCTTCTTAAAAGCCAAGGATTGAAACACAGATTTTTTATACCTCGCTGCTTGCAGTCTCGGTATAATTATCAATTGTTAGTGGGCTTTAGACTCATAACAAAAGTTTTCAACTATACTCTTAACTTCTGCCTTATACCAAATGACGAATGCCTGATTTTTAACCAGAAAAGGCTAGTATCCCCCGATTAGTGACAAGTATTGAGGCCGAATCCATTCGGCGCGTCGTGTTTCATACCTGGTGTGAAGACACAGGGGTTTTCAAACTTACGGGATTTTTTTATGAATACTGAGCTTCATGTGCCAAGCGACTTGCGGTTTTTAACAATTGTTGAAAATTGGTTGCTGAGCAGTTTGGAAGTAGAGCTAGGAGAGCACGTCGATTGGCCGCGTCAGTCGAATCGTTTGCGCTTGGTGTTAGCAGAAGCCTATTCTAACGTGATCCGCCATGCTCACAAAGATCAACCCAATTTGCCCGTGTTAATTCGCTTGAATTTAAAAAATAGGGATATTGGTTTAGAAATTTGGGATTACGGTAAAGGTTACGAAATGGATACTTACAATCCCCCGATGCCGGAAGCTAAACAGGAAAGCGGCTACGGCTGGCTGATTATGAGCAGACTTATGGATCGGGTGGACTACACTTTGCAAATCGACGGTCGCAACTGTCTCAAGTTGGAAGCGAGTTTGCCGGAAAAATCTTAATTAGTCGTTAGTCATTAGTCATTAGTCCTGAGTGATTAGTGATTGGCAATGCACTTTTAGACTCGCTTTGGCTGTCTGTCGCACGCGCTGCGGTGACAGCCACTTTTTCGTGCAGTATCGTCAATCGATTTTAGATTGTAGATTGTAGATTTTAGATTTTAGAATTGAAGCATTGACTTGCGCGAGATAAATTCGGGGGGCAAGTTTCATCGGATAAAGGTTTTTTATTTCTGGGTTCTGAGTCTGCTTTCGGAATGAATCACGTGGCGGGTATCCTGGATGCTTTCGGTCAGCCCAAGGCGAGACTGTAAGACTGTAGGGGTACAGTCCCGATCGCACAAATACCCCAGAAACGGGATTTTTATACCGTGAGTGGCACTTCACCAAAGATTTGAATAAAAACCCGGTTTCTGCCTCATTCTGGCGATAAAAAGCCGATTTACCTGTCGATCGCACGATTTTAGCTATTACGTGCGATCGACAGGTAAAACCAAAATAGACAATTTAAATGTGAAACAGCTTATCAAACATCAAATTTCGTCTGCGACCGCAGATTTAGCAATTCTTGGGGAGAAGCTAACAGTTTGACGGTGACAGAAAGGATTTTTTGGTGAGAATTGAGCAACAACAGCCATCCGACATTAACACCAAATGCGGAAGTTTGCACCCGGCCACTGACCTGAACTTCAACATTGCCATATTCTAAAATTTGGGTGACACCTTGCTGGGGTTCAAGCTTCATTCCTCGCGCTTCTGTTTTTAGATAAGTGGCGATCGAGCTGCTACCCATAATTGGCTCTTCAAACGGCGCGTGCAGAACCCCGTCATCGGCAAATAAATTAGCCGTCGCGTCAAAATCGCCCGCGTTTAAAGTTTCAAAATATCGCAGTACCGTTGGGTTTGTGATGCCGGCAATCTTTATAGAGCTAGTTATAATAGGTCGAGTTGTTGCGGTCATAAAAGAATTGATTTTAGATGAATGAGTATACTGTAATCATTCTCTTTGTCGCAGCAAATCCCTCAAAAGATATAAGTAGGGCCAGGAAAATAATTCTCCGAAAAAAGGAGGAACCGGAGAGCGTCGATCGCAGCTTTCAGAGCGATCGACCGAAATCAATACTAATTTCAAAAAATGCCAGTGTAGCCAAGCTGCAAACCCTGATACCATCAGCCATTTCCAATCGTTCAATTCTTGAATCTAAAATTTAAAATCTAAAATCTAAAATGATAGAAACCCAGATGCCGTCAGGCGTCTGGGTTTCTAGCCAAGTCTGTTTGACAGACCGAACCCGAATATTCTATTTGCGGATCAAATTGAGCAATTCTTTAGGAGATGCCAACAAGTCGATCGCCACAAAGAAAATTTGACCTTGGGGATCGAGCATAAACCGCCACGCAATGTTCATGCCCACATTCGCGCCGAACCAGGGAGTTTCGACTTTGCCAGTGACTTTCACTTGGCGGTAGCCATCTTCTGCGGGTTCTGATACGCCTTGCTGGGGCATCATTTTCAGTCCGATGCACTCTTCCCGCATATAGTTGAGGATAGCGTCGCGACCGACGATCGGCTTTTGGAAAGGTGGTTGCAGGGCACCTTCTTCAGCAAATAAACCCACGGCTGGGGTGAAGTCGAAGGCGTTCATGTAGTCGATGTAGCTGAGGACAGTCTGCTCGCTGATACCCTCAATTTGGGTTTTCACCCGCTCTTCTGGAGCGGTGGGAGTGCTGCGGGGGGCTGAGCGTTTGCCGTACTCTTGGCTGAAATCTGGGTCGTAGCCCATGTGAACTACGGTGTTGCGAAGTACGGTAATTTGTTGGCCTGGATCTAGTTTCTTGATGGTTTCAAGGACTTGGGTGGCTTCGGGAGACATTTGATAGCCAGCGGGGATCGGAGCGACAACGCCCTGTTTCATCAACTGTCCCAACTCGTACCAGAAACCGAGTTTGGTGTTGACGCGCAAAGAAGTGTAAATCCGGCCAATTGTTGTGTCGGCGTTGCTGGCTAGGTCAAACATGGTTTTGCTTTGAGCAGCCGGCGACATTTGCTTGATTTCGCTCAGGATGCCTTCAACAAGCGCCATGCTGGCTACTCCGGGAGCGGCTGCGGTGATGGAAACGCCCATTTCGGTGTAGGCATACCAGAGCAAGGCTAGTTGGTCTTCAACGCTGAGTTTGTAAAATGCTTCGGTGGTAGCCGGAACAACGCTCGCAATCTCGGTGTTCGAGAAGATAGATTGAGCTGATTGAATACTAACTGCCATGTGTATGCTTTGGGATTTGTGGTTTTAGTGAGGTACTTGAGTTAGGAAACCTCAAGCTCCCTTAATTAACATCATGTAACGTTTTGTTAAAGTTTGCAAATAGAAATTACATATAGCTGAGTTATAAAACTATGATCAATGGTTTGGTAAATTGCGATCGCCGTCACTAGACTGTGCGCCGAATTAGTTTATTTAGGAAGCCGATCGTTAAAATCGCTTTGCATATCATATAAAATCAAAATAGTCAATACAAAAGGTAAATATTTGCCTGGTGTCAAATGAAAGCGCCAATTAGCAGCATTTTGGTTAAGGAAAAAGCCCTTGAGTTGGGATTTCACAAAGTCGGGATAGCCTTGGTAGACTGCGGCACTGACAAGGAGGCACAAAGGTTGCAGGCATGGTTGGATAAAGGCTATCAGGCGGATATGGCATGGATGGCTAACCCGAAACGTCAGGATATTCGCGCTGCAATGCCAGAGGTGAAGTCCTTAATATGTGTCGCCATCAATTACTACACGCCTCACCAACGCCCAGGCGGTTCCGAATATGCCAAAATCTCTCGCTACGGCTGGGGAAGGGATTATCATAAAATCCTGCACAAAAAACTGAAGGTTTTGGCAAATTGGGTGCGATCGCAAGGCGAGGGAATTGAAGCGCGGTATTATGCTGATACTGGGCCGATTCAGGATAAAATGTGGGCGCAACGTGCGGGGATTGGCTGGATTGCCAAAAATGGTAATGTAATTTCGCGCGAATACGGTTCTTGGGTGTTTTTGGGAGAAATCTTGACTAATTTGGAGTTAGCGCCCGATGAGTCTCATACGGAACATTGCGGTACTTGTACTCGCTGCATTGAGGCCTGTCCGACGGGAGCAATTACTGAGCCTTTTGTGGTGAATGCCGATCGATGTATAGCTTATCACACGATCGAGAATCGAGCCGAAAAATTGCCCGACGAAATTGCATCTAATTTACAAGGTTGGGTAGCAGGTTGCGATATTTGTCAGGATGTTTGTCCTTGGAATCAGCGATTTGCTAAACCAACTGATGTTGCCGACTTTGAGCCTTATCCTGAAAATATAGCGCCGACACTTGCAGAATTAGCCGACATTTCCGACGAGGAATGGAACCGCAGATTTACCGCTTCGGCGCTGCGGCGCATAAAACCCGAAATGCTGCGGCGAAATGCGAAAGCCAATCAAATTAACCCTTAAAAGTTGAGAATTTCGTGCTTAGGAGGCACTTTACCCTATAGATAATAACCCTAGGGTGTTTACGGCTCGCCAAGAGACAATACATTCTGCCGTAAGTCATTCCCCCATCTAAAATCTAAAATCTAAAACGCATCGCTAAGAGTTAATAAATTATGCAGTAAGTCATTCCCATCTAAAATCTAAAATCTAAAACGCATCGCTAAAAGTCAATACATTATGCAGTAAATCATTCCCATTTAAAATCTAAAATCTAAAATCTAAAATCTAAAATTGTATGCTTCCCCGTTCCTTATTTGCTATTGTCCAATGACCAAAGTAATTATTTTTGATTTTGACGGTACTTTAGCAGATACAATCGATATTCTTCTAAGCATCACCAACCGTTTGTCAGTAGAATTAGGCTTTAAGTCTGCCACCAAAGACCAAATCGCTCAACTCAGCAATTTAACTTCTTGGCAAATTCTTCAGTATTCGGGCATTTCTATCTTCAAATTCCCGCTGTTGATTAGAATGTTGAAAGCAGAGTTACGCACCGAAATTCCCAATATTCAATTATTTCCGGGGATTAAAGAAGTTTTACTGGAGTTAAAAACACTGGGATTTCAACTGGGAATAATCACATCTAATTCCAGAGAAAACGTTTTGGCATCGCTGGAAAAAAATGGTTTGCCAGACACTTTTACATTTATTTACTCTGGTTCAACTTTTGGCAAACATAAAGTTATTAATAGCTGGCTAAAAAGAGAAAATATAAATCCTAAACAAGTCGTTTACGTGGGAGATGAGATTAGAGATATAGACGCTGCTAGAAAAACAGGAATTAAGGTAATTGCTGTAGGTTGGGGTTTTAATTCTCAGGAGGCTTTGGCTGCACACAATCCCGATTTTTTGATTAAACGCCCCCAGGAATTGATAGAGATTATGAGTAATTTGCGGGAAGTGTAAACTGAAATTGCAAAAAGTAAGACTCGTCGGTTGAAATCTATTCTAGACAAACTCTCGTTCCACCAAAGATGGACTAAAGAATAAAATGGGTATTAAAGCCTGATTTGTTATCAGCCATATTTCCTAGTATCATCTCTGCGAATAAATTATGTTAATCTCCTTCGCTCCGTTTCAGTGCTGCTAAAACTGCTTGCTGGCTAACTGCTTGGTAGATTTTGCTAAAATGCTGCTTCAGGGCGTCTGATGCGGGCGAGGATTTGCTAGCCGTTCCTTTTCCGTCGGTTGCGAGGGGGATGGGGCCTAAGATATCTAATACTGTTTCGCTGCTGGGCGGCGGAACAATGACTACTAAAGATGATTCTAGCTGCTGATTGTATTCCCAAAAGCGATCGACCTTCGGCAATTTAGAATTCGCAGTAGGGGAATTTTCACCCTTGTTTAGCTGGGTATTTTCCTCTCCTTCCTTACCCCGTCTTTGGCGGAGTGCGGTCAATATTTGCTCTTTAGTTCTTCCGCGCAGTTGGAAGAGTACGAAGGGGTCTTCACTGAAGCGATCGCCCAATAAGTAGTATACTGCACTGATGTGTTTGCAAGGGTTTTGGGGGTCAGGACAGCTACAGCGCGATCGAATATCAGATAAACTTAACGGAAATAGCGTTTTGCCCGCTGCTGCAAATACATCTTCAATATTGTGCGGCATTTCTCCTGCTAACAGTTTAGCTGAAAAAACTGCTCTTTGCGACATATTTTCAATCACATAATCCCAATCTTCATCGCTCAATGTGTCGAGTCCTAAAGAAACTTGATAGGGTTTTGGATCGGTTCCTTGAACTATGGCAATTACTTCTTGATTGGGAAATTTAATGCTGAGAACTTTACCCTCGCGCGCGTATTGCCAGCCACGTTCTAAGCGCTTTTTGAAGCGGTAGGTATTGATTAAATCTAACCACTGTTGTGTCCACCATTCTCTGTCAATCATTTATTTGGGAATTGGGAATTGGGCATCGGGCCTTGGGCATTGGTAATTAGGATGCTGGAGTCAGAAAGGAAAAAACAGCTATCCGTGTATCCGTGACATCCGTGTCGTGCTGTTGGGAATTGGTAATTAATCATATTATTCTTCTTCCGTTTCTATGATAGCATTGCGATCGAGGATTAGTAAATTGCGAAGTTGGTCTGTATCGAGTTCGGTGAGCCAGTTTTCCCCGGCGCTGACAACTTGTTCGGCTAGAGCTTTCTTACTTTCAATCATATCGTGTATTTTCTCCTCTAACGTACCTGTGCAGACAAATTTGTGGACTTGCACGTTGCGAGTTTGACCGATGCGAAATACGCGGTCAGTTGCCTGATTTTCTACTGCGGGATTCCACCATCTGTCATAGTGGAAAACGTGGGTTGCTCTGGTTAAGTTCAAACCTGTGCCGCCTGCTTTTAAAGATAAAATCATAATCGGCGGGCCTTGGGGGTCGTGCTGGAAGCGATCGATCATTTCTTCCCGCTGCTGTTGCCGAATTCCTCCGTACAAGAACAAAACTTCTCGCCCTAAATGCTGCTCTAGATGAGGTTTCAGGAGTTTTCCCCATTCGGCAAATTGAGTAAAAATTAAAGCCCGATCGCCCTCAGCGAGCACCTCTTCTAACATTTCCACCAACCGCTGCAATTTCCCCGATTCCTGACTCTTAATCTCCAATTCTTTCGGCTTAGCTTCTGCTTTCACAAGAGCCGGATGGTTGCAAAGTTGCTTGAGTTTTACCAGCAAAGCCAGAATCATTCCCCGGCGTTGAATACCTTCGGCTGAGTCTAATTCAGCTATTGACTCTTCGACTATTTTCTGATATAATACCGCCTGTTGATTTGCCAGCCCGCAAAATACAGTCATCTCCTGTTTTTCGGGCAAATCTTGGATGATTTCTTTGTCTGTTTTCAGGCGGCGGAGGATGAAAGGCCGAACGAGCGATCGCAAAGTCTGCAAAGATTCCCTATCGCCGTATTTCTCGATCGGAATTGCAAATCGGCGCTGAAAGAAATTGCGCGGCCCCAAATAGCCAGGATTCAGAAACTCCAAAATTGACCACAATTCTTGCAGTCTATTTTCCACCGGAGTCCCTGTCAGCGCAATTCTAAAAGATGCCTCGATTTGCCGCACCGCTTGCGACTGCTTAGCCTCGGAATTTTTAATATTTTGCGCTTCATCTAAAACCAATCCTTGCCACTTAATGCCTTGAAATTCCTTCGCATCGCGAAACACCAGCGCGTAACTGGTAATTATTAAATCCTTTCCCTTAATTCCCGCTGCAAATGCTTTTCCTTTAGCGCGTTTGTCTCCGTGGTGAACTAACACTTTTAGCGTCGGGCCAAATTTCTTGACTTCCCGCTCCCAATTGCCCAATACCGATGTCGGACAAACCAGTAATGTTGGCGCTTCTAGGGCATCTTGTTCCTGTAAGTGCACAAGGAAAGCAATTAGCTCGATGGTCTTACCAAGTCCCATATCGTCCGCGAGACAAGCGCCCAAACCCCAGCGTTCTAAGAATGCTAACCAGCCTGCTCCTAGCGCTTGATAAGGCCGCAATTGTCCTCGGAAACTAGCCGGAGTTGCGATCGCACTTACCGCTTGATTATCGCTCAAAGTATTCAACAATTCCTGAAGTTGACCCGTAGCCTCAAAATTAACCACAGGCAATTTCTCGATCATCTGAGAATCGCCCGACGCCAAACGCAAAGCATCCTCCAAAGAAAGAGTCATTTGCTCTTTGCGGCTGGCAAAAAAAGTTTGAGCAGCTTTCACATCCGGCGCGCGCAACTCCACCCACTCGCCGTTAATTTCCACCAAAGGCGAATTCAACGCAATCAATCTGTCAAATTCTGCCTTAGAAAGGCGCTGTCCGCCGATCGTCAATTCCCACTTAAAATTTAGCAGACTTTGCAATCCCAACCCGCCTTTCGCCGGAGTCACTTTCGGAGTTTCCGCTTGAATGCTCAAACCCAAACGACTCGCCCAACCATCCGTCTTTGTCAAACTCGGCGGCAAAACTACGCCCAACCCGCTATCAGCAAACCGCCAAGCTACAGACTTAATAAACTCGTAAGCTTGCAGCGGATTTAATTGGCAAGATTGAGGCCGCTGTGCTTGCAAACTCGGTTCAATTAACGGATAAAGTTTCGAGGCTAAACCCAAGCCGCTGAGCAAAGTTTCTTGAGGCAATTCTATTGTCCGCCCCGCATAAGCCAAACGCTCGACTGAGTTGTTCCAAACAGTTGTCGCGTCTACCAAAAATTCCGCTTCATCTGCAGCTTGCAAGCAATAATTTAAACTCCAGTTGGCTTTACCAGGAGACGGCGGTATGAGTTGAAAGCAAGTGCGAAATTGACTTTGTTGAGATAATTGGTTTTGCAGCGGTGCAGTCCAAGCACTCAGCTTGGTTGCCAAGTTTTCCAATGCTGTTGTTTCTACTTGAACTCTCCCAGATTCCTGCT
The DNA here is from genome assembly GCF_036705405.1 of Microcoleus sp. B13-B6. NCBI lineage: Bacteria > Bacillati > Cyanobacteriota > Cyanophyceae > Oscillatoriales > Microcoleaceae > Microcoleus > Microcoleus sp. B13-B6. Next base: position 1,262 of record NZ_JAUBUJ010000092.1, on the reverse strand, counting down.
GCAAAGCTTGCAGCCAGTCGCGCACAGGAGAAACTGCTTTGATGTCTAAAGTAGAGCTACCAGCAGATCGCACTTGACTATCTACAATACTGCTCAAAAAGCCTAACACCAATTCCTCAGCCCCCCTCGGCAAATCCACCGCTAAATGTAATTGACTGGATTCTTCTTCCTTTTCCCCTCTTCCCTCTTCCTTATTCCCTCTTCCTTCTTCCTTTTTCCTTCTTCCTTCTTCCTTCTTCCTGGCATCCGTTACATCCGTTACATCCGTTACATCCGTTACAGAATCCGTTGCCGAACTTCCTTCTTCCTTCGATTGATATGTTCTGCAAGCCGTCGGCATTTGCTTGACAAAAGTGCTGAGGCGGAGTATGTCTGTAGAACTATCTAACAGCGGTTGCCATTTGGCAATAGCAGAACCGTCGGACTGTTTCTCCAATCCAGGCAAGAATTTGCATCTTGCCAACAAATCCAAACTCCACCTAGCAATATGAGACCAAAAACGCAAATCAGAGCCGACAAAAGAGTCTGGTTCCGTGCTGTTAAGCGGTAGTGATTGCAAGAAAACAAAAGCTGCTTGAGGGTTGAGACAAAAACCCTCGACTTGCCAGGGATAAAGGTAAATTTCCTCGGTTTTAGCGGGTTCCTCATCAAGTGCTGCTGCTGAGTGCTGCGGCATCAAACTTGCGTTCGATTCTGAGATTTGGGTGGGAAGTGCGATCGCCCGAATTTCCCTTTGAATTGAGGAGTTGGGTGCGCTGATTTCTTCCTTGGGAGTTTTGGGCGATCGCCTAGTTTTTTTGCTTTTTTCCGGTGGAGTTTCTGCGGTTTCCGGTAATTGCCAGTTTAGTTTTCCCGACTGTTGCAAGGAATTTAGGAAAATCTTAAATTCAGATTCTGTCATTGCTAAGGGATGCGGTAAATTCCTCCCCGATTCTAGGGTTTCAATTGCCCCAAGTTTCCGCCAAGTTTCTCCCCAAATAAATAAGCAACTTTTTTCCTTCTCTAGGAGCCAACTGCCGTGTAAAATTGCCATTTTTTTTACCCTGATATTTGTATTTAAGTGCGAGGTTGACTACAGCATTTATATGGAATTTATGAAAATTTTATTTAAAACAAACCGAGGAAATTTTGAGCCAGATAGGAATTAGGTAGAACCTTTATATTTAGGTACTTATCGCACACCTTATACCAATTTAATGTGAAGTTGCACATATCTCGATCCCCCTCGCATACCCCCTACTCCCCCTGATTGTTGGGGAGTA
>NZ_JAUBUJ010000091.1:13128-36816 GCF_036705405.1 Microcoleus sp. B13-B6 | reverse complement strand
CGTCCCGCCCGTCCTTTTTGGACGGGCGGGACGCCCATCCCACAAACTTGTGGAAGTTATTTAATTCTCATTCCTTAAGAGTTTTTAAGGTACTTTTCGAGAGGCGCGCTTCTACGAAACCCAGCCCAAAATCCGCAGCTAAGGCCATCAAAGCGGCTGGAATTGCCCCAGCCAAAAGTAACTGATTGTTGACGGTAGCAACGCCACGAAAAATAAACACCCCCAAGCCACCCGCACCAATTGCAGCGGCGATTGTAGCGAGTCCGATCGCAATTACCGCAGCAACTCGCACGCCCGCCAGAATCACGCCCAGCGCCAGGGGAATTTCCACTTGCCATAACAGTTGCATATCAGTCATTCCCATGCCTCTTCCCGCTTCCGTAATCGCTGGATCGACGCCGACAATACCAGTATAAGTATTGCGGATAATTGGCAGTAAAGAATACAGAGTCAGGGCGATAATTGCCGTGCGATCGCCTATTCCACCCAATACCGGCACCGGGATTAGCAAGCCAAACAAAGCTAAACTGGGAATTGTTTGCATAATATTAGCAAATCCCAAAATTGGCTTTTTCAATTTTGGTTTTCTCGTAGCTAAAATCCCCAGGGGAATCCCCACAATAATAGCGATAAAAATTGCAACAGTTACTAAATATAAGTGTTCACTGGCGCGCCGAATTATCTCCGCACCATACCGATTTAAAAATTCTATCATTTGGTAATTGGCAATTGTGGTATAATTAAAAATTTCGTAGGGGCGGGTTCACCAATATCTTTAATTCCCAACCATCAGCTTCAAAAACCCGCCCCGCCCATACCCATAAACCAATGATGCGATCGCACATCATATTATTACCCCGTCCCGGGTAATTGCAAACATTCAAGAAATGCCTGAGCTTCTGAATGCTGAGATTTCATAAAATCATCGGGCGATCCCAATTCAACCAACCGTCCGTCTTGCATCAAACCAATTCTAGAAGCTAACAAAAAAGCTTCTTGAATCCCGTGAGTCACAAAAATCACAGTTTTGCCGAGTTGCTGCTGCAATTGACCGAATTCCCGCTGTAATTCCAGACGAGTAATCGGGTCTAAAGCACCAAACGGTTCATCCATTAACAATATCGGAGGGTCAGCCGCCAGTGCTCTAGCGACGCCTACCCGCTGCCGCTGTCCCCCGGATAACTGATGGGGATAGCGTTTGGCGAAGTGCTGGGGGTCGAGGTTGACTAATTCTAACAGTTGCCGGACGCGAGATTGAATACGATCGCCCTCCCAACCTTCTAATTTCGGCACTAAACCGACGTTTTGCTCGACGGTAAAATGCGGAAACAAACCAATTTCTTGAATCACATAACCAATTTTTCGGCGCAGTTGAATTGGGTTCCACTGAGTTGTCGGTTTTCCCATGACAAGAACTTCGCCGCTGCTGGGCGTTAGTAAATTGTTAATCAATTTCATGGTAGTAGTTTTGCCACTTCCGCTGCGTCCCAGCAATACTAAAACTTCTCCTTGCAGCACTTTGAAATTGAGTTTCTCTACTAAATGCCTGCGGTTGAGGCGATATGTCACGTCGAGGCATTCGACAGCAACTTCTTTATTGAGAGGCATGATTACTTCCGGTGATTTGGGTTTTCAGGAATTTTAGAACTTACAGACAAGGGGCTAGAAACCCGGTTTTTTTCTTAGATAATTTGCTGCTTAACCCAATATTTGTCAGAGAAACCGGGTTTATGAGCGTAAGTCCTAAAATTAAAATCAGCGAGCATCGGGGGACAATTGCCAATTCTAAAATCTAAAATCTAAAATCTAAAATCTAAAATCGACTTGATTTTGCCATTCTAGCAGTAAGGCTCGACATTGGAGGCAAGTTAATTTTTTGAGCAAGTCGCGAATTCCGTCTGGGGTGACAGGATATTCAGCACCGAGAAGTTCGGGGTTTACTGTTGCTGTCGGGTGCAATTCTGCAACAAAACCGTAGAGTTTTTGATTGGAGAAGGAACTGTTTATTTCCCAGCCGACGGTGTTGATCGGTTCGATGCGGGCGATCGCACTTTCTGTCACGCCTAATTCTTTCTTGATTATAGCTGGAACGGCTTCTGCTGGCGTGGCTTCTGCTGGTACGCGACCGCCGGGAAAATCGAGGGTTGCTTCTGCCACGCCGGGGCGATACATCGGTGGGGGAAACAGCAATTTGTCAGCTTGAATGGTCAAGATTACAACTGAATCTGCTCTTTCTACTCGCCAATATTCTACTGTTTTTCCTTCGGTTGTTTCGAGATGTTCCGCGATTAGTTTTACCCAATGAGAGTTGATTTCTACAAAGCGATCTAGAGTTTTCCACTGGGATTTTGCAGTTTGGTTCATGTCGGAATTTTTGGAATAAATCATATCAATTCCGGTTGCACCGGAATGATGTTGACTGTTGACTGTTGACTGTTGACTGTGAATCGAACAACTGAAAATTGCGCCGAGATAGGTGGCGACTTGTAACAATCCTTCATGAATTGCCCTCTAATTTATCATTCCGATGCCGCCGGAAACGATATCAGGTGTTGTTTGTTATGGTAGGCGATCGTTGCCGAGCTGAACAATAGCCGATCGACCTTTTCAGCTTTGAGCCAGTTTTTTCCTCTCGATTGTAAATTTTTGCTACAACCTTACACATTCGCCTAGATAATTCCGTAACATAGACTACATAATCAAAATTTATCTGCGCCTTCGCTCTAGGTTGTTTCAACCGCGCCCTGGTTCAGAGTCTTAGCCCAAAAGGAGTTGTGATGAAACTGCAAACAGATATTCGTACTTGGCAATCCCAACCAACGCCCGGAAGCTTCGCCAGTGTCCGTGACTGGGAAAAATTTGGCTGCGCCGTACCTGCACCAAAATTGACTCCTTCTATGTGGGTTAAATTGTTCAATCCGCCAACCGCATTCAGCTTTGACGAAGCGTGGCTGTTGTGTGAATCTTCGGAAGAACAGTGGCTAGCTTGGATTCCTGATTATGGCGAAATTTTACTGAGTACACATGAATTTTGCGCTCCTAAATCGTGAATTACGCAGACAAACTTTCATAAACCAGGTGTTAAAATCCATATCCCTCGCGTTCCACGGGATTTTTTGGAAACAAGCTGGTTTCTGCGTAATTATCTCGTTTGCAGTGAGGAATGCAAGTCCTTAAACTTTGATAAGGACTTGCATTCCTCACTACAAACCTCTGATATAGCAATCCTAAATCATTTGCATAATTATTGTAGGGGCAATCCCCCCGTGGTTGCCCGATAGATAGGGGGTAGGCACGGGGAGTAGGGGTAGCACTACCCCTACAAATGTATCTGAATCATTTAGGATTGCTATAGCAATCCTAAATGAGTCGTAAACTTTTTACCCCACCCCAACCCTCCCCTTACTAAGGGGAGGGAGTAAGAAATTCACAAATGATTTAGGATTGCTATATATGATGTCGTTTCCGCCGATATCATAGAAGTCCTAATAGATATTAATTGAAATTTCGCCACCAAAAAGAGCAATAGGTTTTCTATTGCTCTTTTTGTTCAAAAACACTCTCTAGTTTTTATCTTTAGATAGCGGAAGTTATATCAACTGACCTCGATTGACCCCAATATCGCTGCGGTGACGGGTTTACTGTATCGATGCTTGCATGGGAGATATTGGTGAACCCGCCCTTACAGCAATTACGGTCAATTTAGCGCCTGTGATATTGCTGGCTTATTTGCAAACTGCACGGTTATTTGCGTTTCTGACAATCGTGCCTACTCTACCATTAATCTGAATCGGGTTCTTAGTGCTGGCTCGAATCAAGAGTGGTTGTTTGGCCAGACATTCTCTGATTGATGCTGCCCAGGAGGTGAGAGCTCCGGTGTATTCTGTACGACCCGCTGGGGCGCGAAACTGATCGGTAATTAGGAAATCCGAGGTAATGCTAGTGTCAGTACCAACATTGGTAATAATTGGAAAGTCAAATGCTCTGGGCAAGGTTCTGTCTTGGATTCTGCCCGGTACCAATTGGTAATTCTTCGAGCCACCCTTGTAGTCAATACCTGCTTGAGGGCTGGTGGGAGGGCTGGTTTGAGCCAATGCGGGAACAGGCAAGCTTGCTACCAAAACGGTGCAGGCACTCCAAAATAATTTCGATTTCATTCGATTCATCTCCTCAACTTTATGACGATTAGCACTAATTTAGGTAGGCTCAAAAGACACTAGCTTTTATTGAGAAAGCGCCTGATGATATTGAGCTTTTGAGTTTGAACTCAACTTACCTAATTTATTACCAAACATCTTCAAAAATGTTAAAACTGGTTGGCCTGACAAACTGTAGAAGAGTTTCAGTTGAGTTAGATATTTACACATCTGAAGTTGTTACAGCATTGGGGAGTCGGTTTTACCAGAATGATTCATTTTTGAGCGATGTCATTGGAACTTTATCAAATTTTGTCTCAGATATCAAGTTTTGCCGATCGCCTATCCTGTTTTAACACTGGTTTGCGGCTCGATCGAGGTTTGAGTGTTGCGGGCTATACCAGGGCGAGAAAGATGCTACAGTGCATCGATGGGCGTTTGAGTATTTTCAGGCGACAATAGACAGAGAAGGGGCTTGAAAATAGGTGATTTTAGTGGAAGATAGTAAATTTATCGACGTATCGGACATTATGGGTGTTCCCGCGGCTCCGGCGGGTTACAAATCGGGCTTTGTGGGTATTATCGGACGCCCGAATGTCGGAAAATCAACGCTGATGAATCAGTTGGTGGGGCAGAAAATTGCTATTACTTCGCCGGTGTCTCAGACGACGCGTAACAGGCTGCGGGGCATCCTAACGACACCGGAAGCACAAATTATTTTTGTAGATACTCCCGGAATTCACAAGCCACATCACGAATTGGGCAAGGTTTTGGTACAGAATGCCCGCACCGCGATTCAGTCGGTAGATGTGGTGCTGTTGGTGGTGGATGGTTCCGTGGAATCGGGAGGGGGCGATCGATATATTATCGAAATTCTCAGCAATTGCAAAGTTCCGGTGATTTTGGGGATGAATAAGTTGGACGAACAACCGGAGGATTCCGTGTTGATCGATCGAACTTACGAGCAAATTGTCAATCCTGAGTGGCCTGTAGTGAAATTTTCGGCTCTCACGGGCGAGGGTGTCGAGTCGCTGCAACAATTGTTAATCGAACATTTGGAGGTTGGGCCTTATTATTATCCGCCCGATTTGGTGACTGACCAGCCGGAACGCTTTATTATGGGTGAATTGATTCGGGAACAGATTTTGCTGCTGACGCGGGAAGAAGTACCGCATTCCGTAGCAATCGCGATCGACATAGTTCAAGAAGAAGCAAAAATTACGCGCATTCTGGCGACAATTCACGTCGAACGGGATTCCCAAAAAGGTATTTTAATCGGTAAAAGCGGCAGTATGCTCAAGTCGATCGGCAGTGCGGCGCGGGAACAGATTCAAAAGTTAATTGAAGGCAAAGTATATTTGGAGTTATTTGTCAAGGTGCAGCCGAAGTGGCGGCAGTCGCGTACTCGTTTGGCAGAATTGGGCTATCGCGTGGAAGAATAAAACTTTATCTGTTTGCAGTTGGGGTTCTTCCGTTCTTTATATCTATTGCAAAAAATCCTTTTCATCTATTGATGGGACGGGCTCTTGGGCCCATCCCACAATAAAAAATAAATTTTGTGGGATGGGCCCAAGAGCCCGTCCTAATTATTTTTGCAAGAGGTCCTTTGAATCAAGAATCGAGCACGACTTTCGCTCTGAGAGAGTTTCATCTGGTACCGAGAGTTACAAACCCCCGCTTAACAACTAGAACGCCATTCCAATAACAGTACAGTAAACTGAGAGCAGCCCCATTCGCCCCAGTTGACCTATGCCCCGTTGGTTCAATACCGCTGGCCCCTGCCGCGAGGATATCCACTACGTACTTCCTGCTACCCGTCGCATTCCTAGCCTGGAACGACTGATTGCTCAGCAGAACTATTTCGTCATCCACGCACCCCGACAAGTGGGAAAAACCACCGCCATGCTGGCGCTAGCCAAACAACTCACCGAAAGCGGACAATACACCGCCGTGATGCTGTCAGTTGAAGTGGGCGCACCCTTCAGTCAAGACATTGCTGGTGCAGAAGAGGCTATTTTGGGGGCTTGGCGACGGGCGATTTCGATTCGACTTCCCCCAGAATTGCAGCCGCCTGCTTGGCCATCGTCGGAACCGGGACAGCAAATCGGCGATGTACTCAGCCTGTGGGCACAATCTTCTCCTCGTCCTTTGGTCATTTTTATCGACGAAATTGACGCATTGCAAGACCAAGCTTTGATTTCTATTCTGCGACAACTGCGCGATGGTTATCCCAATCGCCCGAAAGCGTTTCCGCAATCGGTGGGTTTAATTGGTTTGCGGGATGTTCGCGATTACAAAGTGGCTGCGGGGGGAAGCGATCGCCTCAACACATCCAGTCCGTTTAATATTAAAGTGCGATCGATTACTCTGAGAGATTTTAATGCCTCAGAAGTCGCGGAACTCTACGCGCAACATACCCAAGATACCGGACAAGTTTTTACACCTGAAGCCGTAGCCTTAGCTTTTGAACTGACTCAGGGACAACCTTGGTTAGTGAATGCTTTAGCTAAGGAAATTGTAGAAGAATTAGTAACAGATGAATCTATAGAAATTACACCCGAACAGATTTTATTAGCTAAAGAAATTTTAATAAAACGGCAAGATACGCATTTGGATAGCTTGGCAGAACGACTCAGAGAAAACCGAGTCAAAGCCATTATCGAGCCGATGTTGGCGGGTTTGGAACTGGGCAATATCCCCAATGATGATATTCAGTTTTTAATCGATTTGGGTTTGTGTAAGATGGATGTTCAGGGTGGATTGACGATCGCTAACCCAATTTATCGGGAAGTTTTGCCCCGCGTGCTCACCGTAACGCCAATGGCTTCTCTGCCGCAAATTGCACCGAGTTGGTTGACTCATGAAGGCAAATTAGACACGCAAGCGTTACTCAAAACTTTTCTGGAATTTTGGCTACAGCATGGCGAACCGTTACTCAAAAGTGCATCTTATCCCGAAATAGCCCCTCATTTAGTGTTGATGGCATTTCTGCATCGGGTGATTAATGGTGGGGGAACATTGGAGCGGGAATATGCGATCGGACGCGACAGAATGGATTTATGTTTGCGTTATGGTGAGGTAACATTGGGAATTGAACTGAAGGTTTGGCGAACTCGGAAAGTCGATCCGTTGAGTAAAGGGTTGCAACAGTTAGATGGATATTTGGCTCGATTGGGACAAGATGAGGGGTGGTTGGTGATATTCGATCGACGCGAGAATGCGCTCGAATTAGAAGAACGATTGAATACTGAAATTCATCTGACACCAATGGGGCGAACTGTTACAGTTATTCGTGCGTGAAGAAGTTGTGATGAATGTCTCGATTTTTGCGATCGCCGAGGGTGTGCGATCGACTCTAATCTAAAATATAATTAAGAAGGGGTTGACATACACTATCGAGCTGCGGTATTACTCGATTATATCCAGTATTGTACCGCAACTGCAATAGAATTATTCGATCGCGCACCCATGTAACAAGCTAGTATATCTAATCTTTTCGCCAAACCTCAAACGAGGAGATTCTCAAAAATTCCAACTATGAACTACCGAAACCACATCACGATCGAAGCAAATAAACGCGGTGGTAAGCCTTGTGTACGCGGCTTGCGAATTACGGTTTATGAAGTGCTTGAGTACCTGGCTTCCGAGATGACCGAAGCAGAAATTCTCGACGATTTTCCCGATTTGACGCGAGAAGATTTAAAAGCCTGCATTGCTTATGCTGCTGACCGCGAGCGTCGGTTTATGACCGCGACCTTATCGGCATGAAATTACTTTTTGATGAAAATTTGTCGCCCAAGTTGCCGAATCGTTTGAGCGATATTTTCCCAAATTCGCTTCACGTTCGAGATGTGGGAATGAAAGCAACGATCGACCCAATAGTTTGGGATTATGCAAAAGACAATAATTTGATGATTGTCTCGAAAGACGCGGATATGCACGACCTGAGCTTAGTATTTGGGAATCCACCGAAAGTTATTTGGCTTCGCCTGGGAAACTGTTCGACATTGCAAATTGAAAATTTGCTACGTCGGAATTTTAACGCCATCGAGTTATTTTATGAAGATGAGAGTTTATCGCTGCTTGCTTTATCATAATTGTACCGCAACTGCGATATAATTATAATTATAAGATTTATCGGCAGCACAGTAACCAATCTGCAAAAGCTCAAAGCTTCTTGTATGGGGTGCTTCGATAAATCTAGTCGTTGCAACTGACGCGAATTTAAGATTGTTAGCTTGGTTGAGAGGCGATCGCGCGCAGTTGGACTAAATCGTTATATTGCAAAATGAAACAGAAGAACACATGAAAGATATTAAAAAAAATACTATTAGAGAAGGAATAATTGAACGTGCTTTTGACTATCAAGAAGAAGAAGATGCGGAGTTGATAAGCATTTATAAATACTTTGAAGAAAAATTTCAAAAATTATATCAATCTTATGCTGATATCTTTCATCTAGAGAATTGTGTTTTCTACATAAGACAAGGCTATTATAGTTGCAATGCTTTTGCACAAAAAATCGATGAGTATAACATTATAGGAATCACGAATGGATACCCTGTCTTCATGAAAGATAAGTTTAATGACCAATTCTCGAACATTATATGTATTTGTTTTATTAACGAAAAATCTATTTCAGATGCTTATTGTGATCTCCATGAAGACCAGGGCTTTGAATTTAATGAATTCATGTTGAACTGCTCAATTCAGTATACCTTTGGCCATGAATTTCGACATATATTACAGTTCAACAGCTCCGAAATACCCAAGAATTTCTTATACTCTGAAAATTTAGACAAAAGTGATTTTAGTCTAGAAAAACACGTATGGGAATTTGATGCAGATAGAATGGCATCATATCAAGTACTTATGTATGCACTCAGTGTGTATAGAAGCCTAAAGGATAAAAACGACGAAAAACTTAAGTGTATGTTGTACCTTGCCTTGGCGAGCATAGTAATTACAAAAAGTCTATTTTATTTCGGAGTCACAAATCCAACCAATTCAGAATGCACTATTAACAAGCAAGATTTTTATACAAAGCAATTCTCACACCCTCATCCGTTAGTGAGGATAGATAATATGGTTGAATATTTCTACGATAATATTAAAGATGGCTTCCCCAAGCTAGACATTGATTGTCAACAAATCTTGAACAACGTTTTAGGGATTTCGAAACTATATTTCGATAATCTCATCCCAAATCAAAATGTAATGCAATACTATTTTGAAGATACGAGAAAATTTCACGATGAAATAAATCACTACAATCAGGAACTATATGATTGGGCAATCAAAGATAAGTCCATTAGCAGTTTATTGAAAAAGCGCGGAATTAACTTTTAAGTATAACAAGACAGAGAAAATTAACTAAAAATAAATTAAACACAAATGAATTTAGAGGAACTGGCAGCCGCTGAACGGGAACGTTATCTCGCAAACACTGCCTGACCTTGGAGATGATTCGGAAGCTCGATCGAGAGTTAAGCTATAAATAAAACTCCGAGTTCTGCATCGATGCTTATTAGAAGCGAATAATTTCGATCGTGCCTCGCGATCGCACAAAACAAACATCAAATTCTCGAAAGAAGTTGGTTTGCCCGAGAATTAATGGAACCTGAGAGGCTTGTGCCCAAGCAAATGCTAGGCGAACGGGTTCCAGATTCCCAATTTGAACATCTACAAATACACCCCGCGCCTCAACCGTTGCCAGATTTCCAGCCAATGGCAAGCGGACAGTTTGTTCCTCCCAAATTGCACCCAATTGCAGACCAATGTCATAAGGTAATAGATTGACCGCAGACCCAGTATCTAGCAGTGCATTCGCCGAGACAGAAAAGCCTGCATGAATCAGAGTGATGGGAATCGTGGGTAATGCTTCATCGTCAGAAAAGGGAAACTCGATCGAACTAGGCATGAGTAGATGCCTCTCGATCGTCTCGAATCATCTGCATCATAATGTTTGCCGCTTCCGTTGCATCGTAGAGCGATCGAACCGGATACTCTGATGCAGAAAAGATGACTTGTAGTTCAGCGTCTGGGATTTGCACTGCTAGGAGTTTGAAGAGTGATAATTTGTCTGACTGGCTCAGATTGTTCACCAAAGGTATTAACTCAGCGAGAGACATGGTTTAAACTCCCAGAAGTACGAGAATACATCTATCATAAACGCTGCCTGAGTTTGGAGATGGTTCGGAATCTCGATCGAGAATTAAGGATTCCGTAGGAGATTCCGATCAAACTTTATCCTGCCCAAAAACAAAGAAAAAGCCGCCCTAAAAGGACGGGACTTTAGCCCTCCGCTTATTACCAACAAATATCAAGGCAACTCAACCGAACTCGGTTTAGCAATGTGAGGCAAGCCCCAGCCCAATTTTTCCCGCAAAATGTGGAAAAACTCAAAAGATTGCACCCGAATAAAGCGGGCTGGGTACGGAGAGCGCTCGACTTGCACCCAATCTTCGGGCAGAACATAACATCCGCCGTTACCGTCTACCACCATTACCAGGCGGTTCGGACTCGCCGGCAAAATCTTGATCGGCTCAGTGTTGGAAAACACCAAAGCCCGCGAAGCCATTGAATGCGGGCAAATAGGCAGCAACTGCAACACCGGCACTCCGGGAATGATCACAGGCCCGCCGGCAGACAGCGCGTAAGCCGTCGATCCAGTCGGAGTCGAGATAATTACCCCATCTGCGGCAATGTCAACAGAGGCGTGCTGCCCGATCGCCACTTCAAAATGACACATACAAGTCAGCGGTTCCCGGTGCAGCACCATTTCATTGAGACAAAGGGCTTCCCAGAGGCAGTCGTTTTCTCGAAACAGCCGCACCGCCAGCATCGATCTTTCTTCTATTTCGTATTCTCCGGCGATTACCTTTTCCAAAGCTTGCGGCAGCAAGTTCAGGTAAGTTTCTGTCAAAAAGCCCATATGACCGGTATTGACAGTCAGCAGTGGCACTCCGATGGGAGCAACTTGGCGAAATGCCGACAGCACCGTACCGTCGCCGCCCAACACCACTGCAAACTCCATGTCGCTGTCAAAACCGGGGGGAACGAGTTGGTCGATCGGAGTGTGGCACATCGGGCGAGAGGGGCTAGAATAGCCCAAAATTCCTCCCGAACCAGAAACCGAGCAAACCTCCCAGCCGCGGGCAGTCAGCTTGTCTTCCAACTCTGCGGCGATGCGACAAGCCACAGGTTTAACGTCGTTGTATATAATCCCAGCTTTCGGCACTTTAAAATGTAAAGGGCATCTTTTGTTTACTCCGTTTTTTCGTCTTAAGCTGCTCGTACTCTATTTCCTTGAGCTTCTTCATAATCAGATTAAAGTATTCTTCGAGATAAGACTCCAAAGTAGTAGTTTCTTTGGGATCGATTCCGAAGACACTGTAAACATCATCCATCGGAGCTTTCAAGGGTTTTCCGGCGGCCAAAACTTCTGAAAAAGCCAATCTGTCAGCTACGTTCCAACTCCACTGAAAGAAGGTAGCTAATTTACGAGTAGCCTGCAACAATACGTCTGGGGTGCGCGTAATTTTTGCTTCCTTCCCTGACAGCCGTTCGCACAACCGCACGATTTCGTCAGCATCCCAAGCGCGATTTCCCACCACCGGAAAGCTTTTTTTCTCGGTTTCGGGAACGGAAAGGGCCCGGACGGCAAATTTAGCAACGTCCTGAGTGTTCATGTAGGCAAGGGCGGATGGCTTCTTGGGCAGCCAGACTGCCTGATTGTCCAAAATCGGCATTGCATACAGGCTCAGCAGTCCTTGCAAAAAGCCGCAAGGTCTCAAGATTGTGTAGTCTAAACCGGATTCTGCTAAGAACAATTCGGTACAGCGCTTGATTTCCAACAAGGGGACTTGAGGATATTTCTCAGCGTCGAGAAAGGAAAAGAATATGTAACGCTTGATGCCTGCTGCTGCTGCTGCTTGGATCAGCGATACTTTTCCGTCCCAGTCTACTCTTTTGATGCTGACAGAATCGGCTGCACTCGCTGTTGCTGCATCGATAATCGCAGTGACGCCTTCTAGGGCCGGAGGCAGACTGTCTGGCTGGCAAAGGTTCCCCGGTACGAGTTCAGCGCCCCATTCTTTCAAAAAGGCAGCTTTTCTGTAACTTCTGACTAAACAGCGCACCTGGTAGCCCTCGTCTAGGGCGCGGCGGACTATTTGGCGGCCGAGAGTGCCGGTGGCACCTAAAATCAATAAAGTCATCTAGGGATTAATTATGAATCTTAAACTTTCTATAAGATGGTATCAGGTTTTTGTTAAGTTTGTTATAAAAACTTAACAAAAACCTGAATTTTTCTCATTTTAGGCTTGAGATATTCGGCAGAAGGCTTGCTTTCGCCAGAAAGTAGACTCTAGAAGGCAGAAGGTAGAAGGCTTCTGAAGGATTGGTTGAAAAAAACTTATTCTTCGCCGCCTTGCAATTTGAGCAGGAGGAAGCCTCCACCTATACCCACGAAAATTAGGGAAAAGGACAAAAAGGCTGCATTGAAAATTTCAGGATTCATGATTTGATAAGTCCAATTGGGCGATCGCATTAATTGACACTCCTCGCCCTGAAGGCACGAGGATTCTTAAGACATTTCGATCTTAATATCCCTAGTAATAGGGTTCCCAGGCTGACCACGAAAAGCACATAGGTGTGTAGTCATATCTCCTCTGTGAATGTTTTGGGCGTAGACTTTCCCCCAGTCCGGGGGTAGGTTTTTAAATCTTGTCTGATCTGCTTATTGTACCATATTCATTTGTTTAGATAAATGTGTTATTTTACTTGAAAATGGAAAAAGCCGTCCTAAAAAGACGGGGTTTTAAACCCAATCTTCTGATAAAGATAATATAATTTGGGTCAACCGGGTACATGAATGCTAAAATTTCAGTGCCGAAATTCCTGTATTTTGTTGGAGAAAACTGCCTTGAGTCTCGATCGGGAATCCAAACTAGCTGTAACTCTGGGAGATCCGGCGGGAATTGGCCCGGAAGTGATTCTCAAGGCATTGGCAGATCCCGCTGCTGCTTTGATGGTGACGGTTTTCGGATCTAAGAGAATTTTGCAGCAAACTTACGATAAGTTGCGATCGACCAATCCCGCAGCAGAAGCGGCAAATCCCGAAACATTAAATATTATTGATATTGAACCAGACAGCAAGTGGGGCGAGATAGTCCCCGGTGTCGGGAGTGCAGCTAGCGGGGCGGCTAGCTTTGCTTACATGGAAAGTGCGATCGCCCGTACCATCGCCGGCGAATTCTCCGCCATCGTCACAGGCCCGATTTCCAAAACTTGCTGGCAGGCGGCCGGTTACAATTATCCCGGACAAACAGAACTACTCGCAGAAAGGGCGAAATCGCAGCGGTTCGGAATGCTGTTTGCCGCCACATCTCCCCACAGTGGCTGGACGCTGGTAACTTTACTCGCTACCACACATATTTCCCTCCGTCAAGTCCCCGATGCTTTGACTCCAGAATTACTGAGTGAAAAACTAGAATTACTGATAGACTGTTTGCGGGAAGATTTTGGGCTGGAAAGACCGAAAATTGCGATTTCTGGCTTAAATCCTCACAGCGGCGAAAACGGCAAACTGGGAAATGAAGAGCAAGACTGGATGATACCTTGGTTGGAAACGCAGCGCGATCGCTTTCCTCAAGTGCAGTTAGACGGGCCAGTCCCCCCCGATACCCTGTGGGTAAAACCGGCTAAAGTTTGGTACGGTTTAGCCACAGAATCTCACGACGGTTACTTGGCAATGTACCACGACCAGGGGTTGATTCCAGTAAAATTGATGGCTTTCGATAAAGCAGTCAACACTACAATTGGCTTGCCTTTTGTCCGCACATCTCCGGATCACGGCACAGCTTTTGATATTGTAGGTCAAGGGATTGCAGATGCCTCCAGCATGAAGGCAGCATTGCAGTTGGCGGCCCAGTTGGCTAGTCGCAGAACAGCAGTTAAAATAGGGCGATAGGTTTAGTACGCCAGACGCTCGGAAAAATTGTGTCATTCCTATTGATTTTCGCTGGGGTGAGGCGGCAAGCAAGCTTGTAATTTCTTCGGCCGATTAAAATCAACTTTTGGTAGCGCAGTATGGCAGCATCTAATGATAATTCAGGCAAAATATATCAGTCAGAAAAAGAGGTTGCTGATGGAACTCTGGCAAGTTCTAAAGCTGGAGAGCAACTTCAGGAATTGCTAACCATACTGACTGAATTTCAGTTATTAAAGAAATCAAAAAAAGAACCAAGCGAGCTGAAGTTACCGCTTTCGGAAAAGTCGGTGCAGCGGTTGGAGGATGAGGAAAATCGGCGCAAACAATTGTCTTTTCGCATCGAATCACCGAGTATTGTACCGGAAGTATTAACTAACGATGAAGACATCCCACCTCAAAGACGAGAAAACAATAATGAGGAACCCGATTTATCTATAGCCGCGAAGGTAGCCAGAAAAAATCGGCACTCGGAAGAAGAATTAGAACAAGCAGTAGAGCAGTTTAAGCAGTTGCAACAACTACTGTTTGAAAGGGATTTACCGGAATTTTATAGTAATGTTTTGAGCGTGGAACAAAGGTTAGAAAATTTTGAGAAGTTGATGTCTGAACCCGAACAATTGATGATTTTGCTGAAACCGTTAATTCCTGAGTTAGTGAGGGAAGAATTAGATGGGTTGAAGTTGGAATTACAAAAGGCGATCGACCTCGCGAGCAATAATAAAATTAATCGGATCGAGTTGGAGGCAAAATTAGCAGACTGGGAAAATCAGATTGCTAATTTGAACCAGCAGCCACTGCCGAATGCAGAACAGTTAATGCAACGGCTGATGCCGGTGGTGGGCGATCTGCTCAACCGTAAGGTAGAGGAGTCTAAGTTAGAGGTGGCTTCGGCGATCGCACCGAGAGTCAATCAAGTAATTCACAATCAAAACGGACTTGAAGAACAGGTAGTAAGAATTGAAGATAGAGTTGCAAATATTCAGCAGCGTTACCAGCAGCAACCGGAAGATTTAATCAAGCAGCTAGTACCAGTAGTTAGCGATTTACTGAACCGCAAAATTAGTGAATTAAAATTAGAGGTTGTAGAAGCTGTCGCCCCCTCAGTACAGGTAAGAATAGCTTGGGTAGAAATAGAAGAAAAAGTATTGAGCATCATCGAAGGCCGACTCGCTATGCAACAGTCGCCAATTCAGAAGCCAGAAGAGATAATGGCGATGCTAATGCCGGCAATAACTGATTTGCTGAATCAGAAAATCGATGAATCAAAATTACAAGTAGCAGCGACGATCCAACCTTTGATAGAATCAGCAATTCTTCAAAGAGAAGTTCAAGGCAAATTGAGCGACGTAGAAAGTAGACTAAATAATCTTCAACGACAGCAAAAAACTCAGCCGGAAGATATAATGGCAAGGCTAATGCCGTTAATGATTGAGTCGCTGAACCGGAAAATCGAGGAGACAAAGTTAGAGGTGAGAGAGGCGATCGCACCTGGTGTCAACACCGCTATTCAAAACAGCGGTATTGCAGCACAAATATTAAATAATGAAACTAAGATTGTCGAAGTTCAGCAGCAAGTTTTAGGCGAGATAGAAGGGTTGATGGCAAGAATAATGCCAGTGATTGTAGAAATGCTGTCCCGAAGCATTGGGGAAGCAAAGCTAGAGATAGAATCTGCGATCGCCCCCGCTGTCGATGCCATCATTCAGAATAAAAGGATCGATCAAAGACTCGGGAAGATCGAACAACAGATTGTGGCGATCGAACACCGAATTTATGAATCGACAGACTTGTTTACAGATTTACTGAAACCTTTGATTGACGAGCTGATGGTTAGTCATCACGCCCAACTACAAAAGTCGGTCATCGAATCTATTTTACCATTGTTAGATGAAGTTGTAAGTTATAATTACAGACTCAACGATAAAGTAGGGGAACTCGATCGCAAAATTACTGATGCGGAATGGGGAGGCGATCGGGAAGAATTAATCGCCCGAATTAAAATCATGTTTCCCGAAATGATGCTCCAAACAATTAATGAGTCGAGAAAATCATTTGTCGAAACCATAAGTCCGATAATTGATGAAATAATTAATACTAAAACCCGACAAAACAGGCAGTCGATGGGAGTAGCCATATCGCCGGCTCTGACTGTGGGAATCAGCCACAGAATGAGTGAAGCGCCCGATGAAATTGCAATGGCGATCGCGCCGGAAATGGCTGCCGCTATCAAACAGCAAATTCATCTCAAGCGAGAAGCAATGTCGGATGCACTTTATCCGATCATCGGCAGCACGATTTTAAAATACATCGCCGAGATGATGGGGGAGATTAATGAAAAACTCGAAGCATCTTTAAGTCCAGAGGGAATTAGTCGCAAAATTAAAGCCAAATTACAGGGCATTTCTGAAGCAGAATTGCTGATGAAAGAAACAACACCACTGAGTGTTAAAGCTGTTTTTTTAATTCAAACACAATCGGGCTTAGTAATTTCAGCAGTGCAGCATTCTGAACGCGAACAGCTAGACTCAGACATGGTAGCAGGGATGCTGACTGCTATTCGATCTTTTGTCAACGATTGCATATCTCAGTCGGGAAATATTGCAGAAATTGATGCAATAGAATACGGCACATCTAAGATAGTATTGGAAGTAGCTGGTTCGTGTTATCTAGCAGTAGTGATGCAAGGAGAAACCCGCCAGTGGTTTAAGTATAAAATGCGATCGATATTCAACAATATTGTTCAAGAATACGGAGATAAAATTCAGTCATTTAACGGCGATCCAGCAACTGTACCACCCGAAGTAAACTCGAAATTGCAAAAATTAATCGATACAGAGGTAAAAGTTAAATCTTCTAAACTGCCAATTTTACCAATTATCGGTTTGGCAGCGTTAGGTTTAATTGGCGTACCTTGGGGAATTCATCAATACCGCAGCGGAGTTGAAGCGAGCTTAGAAGCAGATACGAATTTAGCATTACAATCTGCTCCAGAGTTATCGGTTTATCGTATCGCGGCAGATGTTAAGGATAAATTATTGGAGATTTCGGGACGAGTGCCGAATCAAAATCTGCGATTGAAAGCGGAAAAAATCGCTCAGCAAGTGGCTCCCAAATTAAGAATTGAAAATAAAATTATAGCCGTTGAAGTACCTCCCGATCCAGTTTTAGTCGAAGCCGATGTCAAGCGGACGGCAGCTCTTTTGAATAAAGTAGAAAGCATTAATATCTCAGCTCGCTATGCAGAGGGAAAAGTCGCCGTTGCAGGCAGCGTGAGCAAAGTGCCAGATGCTCAGAAAATAACTCAAGCTTTTGAAAAAATTCCGGGGGTGAAGTCTGTAACAAATACAGTGATAATAGGAACTCCACCGCCACCAAAGATAATAATGCCAGTTCGCGTGTATTTCGGTGCAGGTTCGTCAAGTTTGCAGGCGAAAGATGTAGCAGAAAAGCTTAGCAAAGTCAAGGAATATATGGAGAAAAATCGCACGAAGAATTTAAGGATAGTTGGCTACAGCGATTTTAAAAGCAGTCCGACCGAAAATCAAAAGTTGGCACTGGAAAGGGCGACAAATGTGAAAAATATTTTGGTTAGACAAGGGATAAATGGCAACAGAATAGAAGTTGCTTCTACTAAGGGTCGTCCCGAAGGTGTGGAGGCCAATCAACCGCTGTGGCTGAGCAGATTGGTAGTATTTGAGGTGATAAATTAGAAATAGGGAATGGGGAATTGGGCATGGGGCATCGGGCATCGGGCATCGGGCATCGGGCACCGGCCAAACAGGGCATCGGGCATCGGGCATCGGGCATTGTTAATGGGGAATTTTCCCTAATGATTAATGACTAATGACTGTTGACTAATGACTGTTGACTAATGACTCCTGACTACTGATATCATGTCCGATCGATTGACCATAATATCCCGGCCGGGCGGGTTTTTGAGATTGTCAATTATTGGCAGGTATTGTTGGTGAACCCGCCCCTACCTGATTTCGGGTAATCGACAGGATATGACTAATGACTACTGACTACTGACTAATGACTAATGACTACTGACTAATGACTCTTAAATTAATCGAACTCGCCCAGAGGTAAAGGCTTGTATTCGATCGCCCGCCAAGCATATTAGCAAGCGGCCGCATCCGTCAATGCCGGCGGCTTCTCCGCAGATGGTTTCCGACGCAAGTTCGATCGCCACCTGGCAGCCAATCAACGCATCGCGGCGGCGCAATTCCGGCAAAAGTAGCGCTAAACCGGACTTGGAGACTGGCTTGTCTGTGGTAGAAAACATATCGGCTAGTTCGAGTAAATAGTGTCGCAGTCGATCGACCAAACACAGTTCATCCGGTACTGTACTAGCAATAGAATGCAAGCTTACCGCATTGCCGAGATCCCTTTCATCCAATCCCGCAGCCGCGAAATCTACGCAGCGGTTGAGTCCAATTCCCACAACCGCGCGAGTTTTACCAGAAACATTGCCGGAAGTAGCTTCGCAGAGAATTCCGGCTAATTTGTGGCGATCGATCCAGACATCGTTTGGCCATTTCAGGCGCAGCATATCGCGACAGTCGGGAACCAAATCTTCGATCGCGTAAATCACCGCTAAACCCGCTGCTAAACTGAGTCCCGGCAACAGATTGGGGTTGAGGTTTTCTAGGACAAAACTAACAGTCAAGACACCGCTTGGGGCGTGCCAGGTGCGCCCGTGTTGGCCGCGCCCGCTGGTTTGTCGCTTCGTAAATACAGCATCTCCGTGGTGGAGTTGGGCCGCGCGGGCGATCGCCCAACTGTTGGTACTCGGACAGGTATCCAAGGAGTGTAGCCAGTGATGCAGGTTTGGGCGATCGGGTTCTGTGGTTGCGGGCACGGGAGTTAAGGGCAATTCAGACAAGGTTTGATTTGTAGTATTTGATATTTAAAAGCTGATTATCGCATTTTCCAGAAGTGCCACCTCGCGCGACGGCGAGAATTCAGAGACATTGGAGTGTAGTACAGTTTCAGCATCAGATTTACCTTACGCCACAACATCTGTTTAGCCACATAATCTCTTGATTTATAAGGGTTACGGGGGACGCAGAGGGTTTGTTGGAGCGATCGACACCCCTTTAAAAAACCCAATTTAAAAAAAAGTTGTATTACCCCCTTGACAGTCTTGTACTACGTAATGTAGTATAAATGTATGGCGAAGGGGAAAGAGCTTCAAAGCCTTACCCCAGGAGCAATATGAACCTTGAAAACTGAATAGGAAGTTAATCGTGTCACACAATTGTGGACATCGGCGGTGTAGACTCCGGCAACAATAGCCCGATCGGGTTGTAGTACGCGAAATCAACCGCCACCCCGTCCCAACTTGAGTAATTCAAGGACAGAATATTGTTCATTTTCGCGGGGGTATAGCTCAACCGGTCAGAGCATTCGCCTGTCGAGCGAAAGGTTGCGAGTTCAAGTCTCGTTACTCCCGTCAGTCGATTTTAGATTTTAGATTTTAGATTTACTCCACAGGAGAAGAATCTGGACTCTGGAACTTTGGTCTAAAATCCACACCTCCTGTCGGAAAGCAAGTATCCGTTTTTCGGCGGGGGTCAAAGTCCCGTAGGCAAAAGTCAAGCCGTCTCCCCCTCTGGCGTGAAGATTGCGAGTGCAAACCTCGTCGGGACTCCCAGGTTAGGTGGCTGAGTGGCTCAAAGCGTCGGTCTGCAAAACCGATTTTCGCGGGTTCAAATCCCGCCCTAACCTCTGTTCCCAATCAGGAATTAAAAATTAGAAATTAAAAGATTAAACTAACAGTCTTTTAATTGAAATTTTTAACTTTGAAAAGGAACGAAGCGAAAGTGACATTGCAGCGTAGCTTAATAGTAAAGCGCCAAGTTCATACCTTGGTCAATGCGGGTGCAAATCCCGCCGCTGCCACCAAAAGCAGGGATGGTGTAACTGGCAACACTCTGGTCTCCAAAACCAGCATTCTGAGTTCAAATCTCAGTTCCTGTGCCAATTTATAGTGCTGTAGGCAAATGGTTTAAGCCGCTTGGTTTTCACCCAAGTGATTGCGGGTTCAACTCCCGTCAGCACTTCTCGTGGGTCGTTGGCAGAATGGTTTTGCAGCCGCCTTTTAAGCGGATGGATCGAGGTTCAATTCCTCGGCGACCTACCAAAAATCCTATCTTGGGTCGGCCCTCCTATTGGCGTGGGTAGCTGTCTGTAAAACAGTAGCTTAAAGCGTTGCTGGTTCAATTCCAGCCCGACCCATTTGTAACTGCATTTAATCCGCAGTTGCAATTTTGAGAACGTGGTGTAGCCGGATAACATCTCAGTTAATAAAACTGAAGATTGAGGGTTCAAATCCCTCCGTTCTCGCTGTGGAGAGGTGGCCGAGAGGCTTAAGGCGCTTTCCTGCTAAGAAAGAGCGGTTTAACAGCCGTCGAGGGTTCAAATCCCTCCTTCTCCGTTTTCCCCCGATAGCTCAGTTGGTAGAGCGCTTGTGTGAAGAACAAGAGGTCGTCAGTTCGATACTGACTTGGGGGATTGCGTTGCCTTATAGCTCAATGGTAGAGCAAGCGGTTGTTAACCGCTAGGTTGTAGGTTCGAGTCCTACTGGGGCAGCCATTTTTTAAATTGCCTGGTAGACAAATTAGTAAAGCCGCCTATCTCTGAAATAGGAGTTTCTGTCTGTAGGTTCAAAGCCTACCCCGGTACCCAATTATTGGGAAGTCGCCTAATCGGTATGGCACCGCTCTTTGAAAGCGGCAAAATGCAGGTTCGATCCCTGCCTTCCCAGTTCTGCTATTACCAAAGCAGATCAATTACACTCCTGTAGCCCAATTGGTAGAGGCCGCAATTTCAAAAATTGTGTTGTGTGAGTTCAAATCTCACTAGGAGTACCAAATTTTTAACTAAGTTTCTAGTTGCTCCTGTGGCGGAATTGGCAGACGCGGCAGACTTAAAATCTGTTTTATTTTGAGTGTGAGTTCGAGTCTCACGAGGAGCATGAACGGGATGTAATTCAGCGGCCAGAAGCCATGCTTTGGGAGCATGGAGTCGTTGGTTCAAATCCAACCATCCCGACTTTACCCCTGTGATGTAATTGGAAAACATCACTCGCTCAGAACGAGTGTTTTTTGCAGGTTCGAGGCCTGTCAGGGGTATGAGGTTTTATTCAATCTCAAATCTCAAATCTCAAATCGGTTTTGCCCCTGTAGCCCAATCGGTAGAGGCGCTAGATTTAGGATCTAGTTAGTGCTGGTTCGATGCCAGTCAGGGGTATTTGGTGACATCGCGGGTGAAGTAGCCTGGGTAGGCTTGGAGGTCTCATAAGCCTCTTAATAGCAGGTTCAACTCCTGCCCCCGCCACCAAAAATGCAGGTGTGATGTAATTGGCAACATGAGGCTCTTGTAAAGCTTTCTTGCAGGTTCAACTCCTGTCACCTGCTTGGGAAAATACGATCGCTATTTAGCCAGAATTGCGATCGCCACCTTCCCAAATTTGCAGTTGTCGTTCGGCCGCAACAAAACAGTTTACATACGGCGTGGGATAAACAAAATAGTCGTAAGCCAGTGCCATTTGCCGCGCGGCTTCGCGATAAGGAACTCTGCCTATCCCCGTTCCTAAACCCGGACAAACGACACTCTCAATTTTACGTTTTGCGTGTCGATTGTAGCGCCGAATTGTTAATAGCATTGCCCACATTGCCACATACGGAACGTCTGTACCCACAACAGACATAGGTACGCGCATGGTGGGAGTATGAGCGAGAAAAGGATGTTTGGGATGGTGAGTTTCGATGATGAATGACGTGCCAACGGGTTGTTCGCCTAAATAGTCTTCCAAGATATGCTGCTGCACCCTAACCATCAGAGAATGACCGAAAAAACCAACGATAGCTGCGTCGATACCGCCATCCATCATGCCAAATGAATTAGCGGGACTCACCAAACAGTCATACTCGGTTAAATCCTCGAAACATTTGTTGGTAATTTCGAGATTGGGTAAGTAGAAAAAATGTTCTTGGAATGCCGCAAATAGTTCGGTATTGGGTGCTGTAAGTATAAGTTTCATGTGTTTTATCTCCGAGCGCTAGTTTAGCAAATAGCTAAGGGCGATCGTACTAATTTTTCCAAAAAATTGTCATAATTGAGGTTGAGTAGTTCAAGGTTAAACTATGCTAGCAACTGACAACACCTCAATGGGAAAAATTATTACCACACTCACCGTGACTAACCGCGCCGATCAAAATGTCGCAGCCAGAGGATTTATGCCTTCCGACCAAATCCGTTCAGTCACTCTAAATAATGTGCTAGTTGATACAGGTGCAACAACATTGTGTTTGCCTGCAAGTATCATTGCACAACTCGGTTTAGAATTGCTCAAAGAAGTGGATGTAGAGACTGCTAATGGCATTGGTAAAGCCAGAATTTTTCAGGATGCTAAAATTTCTTTAGTAGGACGCGAAGGCACGTTTGAGTGTTTGGAATTGCCCGGAGGTATGAATCCTTTATTAGGCGTGATTCCTCTAGAAGCCCTGGGAATTGAATTAGATTTAAAAAATCAGCGATTAGTAACTTTACCCATCAGTCCAACGCAAACTTACTTGACAATTTTGTAAAGGCTGTATGTTGAGGTTAAAGAGATACAATCGGTAAAACTAATTGAAGTGCGGATATGGTGCAACGGTAG
Source organism: Microcoleus sp. B13-B6 (assembly GCF_036705405.1). NCBI lineage: Bacteria > Bacillati > Cyanobacteriota > Cyanophyceae > Oscillatoriales > Microcoleaceae > Microcoleus > Microcoleus sp. B13-B6. Next base: position 14,018 of record NZ_JAUBUJ010000091.1, on the reverse strand, counting down.
CATCTGAGTCTTCCAAACTCGCGATACGGGTTCGAGTCCCGTTATCCGCTTGGCTAAAACGAGGTTTTCTTCAATCCGAAATCTAAAATCGCCAGAGGTTTTCTTCAATCCAAAATCTAAAATCTAAAATCTAAAATCGGTTTATGGGAGTGTAGCTCAATGGATAGAGCGCCGCGCTTCGGACGCGGATGTTGTGGGTTCGAGTCCTACCACTCTCGTTGTTTTTTATTTAATTTAAGGAGGTTGATTCCATTGAATGGATAATTTTTTATATTAAGAGCGATCCTCTTCGAGGGCTTCGCTAACGCCCTTTGCGTGTCCCAATCTTTGGAGCCTACATACTTTAGTACGAGAGGAAAGGTACCGCTGTCAAAATCAGCGGGCGTTTGAGAACGAGGAGTGCATTGAACCCGGCAGGTTGGCTTAAAGGTAGCCATCCTTTAAAGAGTGTGTAGCAACTCATCGGCGGAGTCCCTCTAGTAACTGAGAAAACGCAATGCTCTGATAACTTGCACGGAAAGTGCGTGAAGCGCAGCTATCCCGTAGGGAATCGCACATTAACAAAAAACATGGGAGTGTAACTCAACTGGATAGAGTGTCGAGCTTCTACCTCGAATGTTGTGGGTTCAAGTCCTACCGCTCCTGCTGTCTGGGGTTCGTAGCTTAATTGGTAAAGCATCTAACTGGCTGTTAGAAAGATATCGGTTCAAATCCGATCGCGATCCACCACACCAATTTTAGATTTGAGATTTTCGATTTTAGATTTACTCCACAGGTGAATCTTTTACGCGGGGTCATTCGATTTTAGATTTGAGATTTTCGATTTTAGATTTACTCCACAGGTGAATCTTTTACGCGGGGTCATAGCTCAATTGGTAGAGCGCTTGCTT
>NZ_JAUBUJ010000091.1:0-13028 GCF_036705405.1 Microcoleus sp. B13-B6 | reverse complement strand
TCAATTGGTAGAGCGCTTGCTTTGCACGCAAGAGGCCAGGAGTTCGATTCTCCTTGACTCCACTTTCGGTGTCTGAAATCGAAGAGATCGAGACGTTGGTTATTTCAACTAACGACGTACTCATTATCGCGCTATATTGTTTAGTAAAGACTGAAAACACTACAAATGCCTAAAAAATCTAAGTACACCAAGGAGCTTTTAGAGCCCATCGTCAGGGAAAGCATTACGCTTACTGAGGTGCTTAAAAAATTGGGTTTGGGAAAAACAGGAGGGAATCGCAGGAATATTAGTTCGCGTCTTAAAAACTTAGGAATTTCAACTCAACATTTTGTTGGGGCTTCTTGGGCTAAGGGAGAAACTGCTAGTAGTAATCCTGCAATTTGGCAGAATCGAACTAAGAATACATATCCTGATGAGGAGGTATTTGTAGAGTGTTCAACTTATAATGGTGGCCCCAAGTTGACTAAAAGATTAATTCAAAAAGGTTGGGATTATAAATGTAATGAATGCGGGATTGACCAGTGGAGAGATAAGCCCTTAGCTTTGCACTTAGATCGCATCAATGGAGTTCACGATGACAATCGATTAGAAAATCTCAGGTTCTTATGTCCAAATTGCCATCAACAAACAGAAAATTGGGGTAACAAAAATCAAAGAGTAAAGCAGGCAATCGACAACCAAGTATTAGAGACACATATTGCTTCAGAAAATGGGAGGATAAATGATTGTGCCAATGGGAAAAAAGAAATAAAAGTAAGAATGAAGAAATGTGGCTCTCCAAGAATTAACTCCAGAAAAGTTGAGCGTCCTTCTAAAGAGGATTTGCAAAAGCTAGTCTGGGAAAAACCAACTACTCATATAGCTATAGATTTTGGTGTGAGTGACAAAGCAGTGGAGAAATGGTGTAAAGCTTATGACATTGAGAAACCTACTAGGGGTTACTGGGCAAAACAGAGTCGAAATCATACAGGTATGCAATGCCAAAAGGAAAGTAGCTAATTTGCAATTACCGAAATTGTAGTTCGACTCCTATCGATATGCAATGAGAGTTAAGTAAACTGGTAAATTAACTTCAGACTAAATCATAGCATGATTAATAAGGAAGATGCCGCTAAATGGTTGGCAACCCGTCTTGAAAACTGGGGTACAGGTAACTGTAAGGGTTCGATTCCTTCATCTTCCTTTTAATTAACCACCGGAAGTCGAAAAGCGAGACACCGTGCTGATAACGCGGGGATAGGAGGGGCAGTACCTCCTCGGTGGATTGCTTATGATTTTATATATAAATAAGGGAGAATTATGGTTGATTTTTTCACGAGCTTTGCTCTCATATACTGAGAAAAATTATGGGGAGGTCGCCTAAGTGGAATGGCACCGTAAAAACTTTGGAAAAGCGGCTCCCAAAAGGACGATCGGGTTTGTTGAGTAGGGTAAAAAGTTGCTTCGCGACGTTCCCTGGAAACGCAAACTGGCAGCGGGTTGCGGAGGCACTGAAAGGAATTAACAGTCCGAGATGGGGGCAGTTCCCGTCTGCTTGCGGGCAGTAAGGAAGCGCGTTTCCTGAAAGTTGCTGTCGATCGATGCGGGTTCGAGTCCCGTCCTCTCCATTTCAAGGTTCAAGTCCAAATCGAAGAGTTTCAACCCGTGCCCTAACAGTTAAAGCATACATACTCGGCTGTTAACCGACTAAAACCAATGCTTTACGCACTTGCACGGGTTGAACCTCAGAACCTCAGTTGTTCTTGAGGTCTAAATCGCGATCGTAGCTGCCGATTGGCCGCAGTCTGGTCATCAACTGCTTCAGCAAGAAGCCGTTGCTGTTCCAAGCGGTATAAGGAGTAGCCCCTTGTCCCTTCAGGCACAAGGTTTGTCGGGCTTTGTTGTGGCAGATATTTGCCAGCAGGCTGACGACTGACGCTAAGCCGAGTTCATCGACAAGGGCTTCGAGTTCATCTTGAGTCACAAGTACACCTCCAGGGTTGACTATTCCTGAAATATGCCATATAGTACCTTTCAAGGGTACTCACGGTATACTAATAGTTACTTATCCTCAGTTTCGTCCACGAGGTTGTATTCCTTGACGGCCGCCATGACTAGCAGAGTGGACATAGGAACTCCTGTCTGCTGGGAGATTTTTCTCAGTTTTTCGTGCAAACGCTTGGGAACTGTGACTTTAATCACAGCAGTCTCTTCTTTGTCAGCCATTTCAAGCAGTCATGTTTAGTTGACACCAGCTTATCCTCTTTCGGAGTACCGATCGCACCTTGCTGCGATCGTCTGTAGAGATGCGGGCGCAGCGCGATAAAATGGCTGCTGCTGCGAAACTGTACGCTAACAAATAAAAAGGTCGATCGCAAATCTCTAACCAAGGGAGCGATTGGACCTATTGGTTACATTCAGAAGCACCCAGTAACCACACAACTTAATAAAAAAGGTGAAATATGCGAAAATTAAAATATTGTGTTATACTATTCTAGATGCGGGAGTATAGCTCAGTTGGTTAGAGCAGGTGACTCTTAATCTCAAGGTCGAAGGTTCAAGTCCTTCTACTCCCATCCCCAATAACCTACTATTCACAAGGCTTTGAGACTTTAAACTGTCTCTAGTATGTCCCTTTTCGCCCATTTTTCGCTCACGATAGCAGCCAAGGGCGGTAGCGGTTGGATTACAGTGAGTGTTTGCGTTGTCGGATTTTTAATGTCAATCGGCTCATCCGATCGATAAAAGTGCGATCGCCCAAGCTATTTTGAAACTGAATAACAACAGGAAATGGTGATTAGCTATGATGGCAAATCTCTCAGGGCGCTGCTATGCGGGCGATCGCGATTTAGATGCGATCGCCCATTTAATCAATACTTGCGAAGAAGTCGATCGGCTCGATGAAGGCACTTCCATCTCGGAACTACAACAAGAATTTAACGCACCGTCTCTAGACCAAGCCCGCGATATCCGCCTTTGGGAAGATGCGGAGGGAAAATTAATCGGTTTTGCTCAGTTGTCGGTTTCTGTACCGGGGGAAGTAATTGACGGTTGGCTGTGGTTTCGCGTTCACCCAGGTGCGCGCGGAGGCGATGTGGAAGCAGCCGCGATCGCCTGGGGTGAAGTGCGGATGCGCGAGGTGTCTGCGATGCGGGGCGGGCGCGTGAAGCTGCGAACCTACGCTCGCGCTGAGGATTGCGATCGCATTTCTGTGCTGACAAGTTGCGGTTTTAAGGTCGATCGCTATTTTTGCCGCATGGCGCGATCGCTCTCTGAACCGATCCCCGAACCGCACTTCCCCGAAGGTTTCGCGCTGCGTCAGTTCCCCGGCGAACAGGATGCCCCAGCTTGGGTAGAAATGTTCAACCAGTCGTTTATCGATCACTGGAATCATCACGATTTAACAGTGAATAAATTTAAGCACGAGTTAGCTAAACCCGATTACAGAAATGATTTAGACCTGATTGCTGTTGCTGATGACGGCACATTTGTCAGTTTTTGTTACTGCCAGATTAGTGTGCAAGAGTGCGATCGTACCGGGCGCAATGAAGGCTGGATTGCTTGTCTCGGCACTCGGCGCGGCTTCCGCAAAATGGGATTGGGACGAGCGATGTTGCTCGCTGGTTTGCATCGACTCAAAGCTGCCGGTGTGGCTACTGCTATTCTCGGCGTCGATGCTGAAAATTCATCAGGTGCGATGCGACTTTACGAGTCTGCTGGCTTCCACAATATTCGCAACAGCATTTCCTATGTTAAGGATGTTTAATCGATATTTTTTGGTGAAACAACCCGGTTTCTGCCTACCCGTGCATAAGTCCTATCTAATTATGGGCGGGCTCTCCTGCCCAACCCCTACTCCCCACAATCAAATTCACAGGCGGGCAGGATGCCCACCCCACAATCAAATTCATTCTTTGTGGAACAGGCATCTTGCCTGTTCCTGACAATAGTGCGAGATATCCGATCTAAAAAAACTTTTGCTACCCCCTTGACACCTGTGTAGTACCTATGTAGTATATAAATATGGAAAGCGCAGGACAAGCAAAAACCTGTATTTTTCGTGCAAATTCTGAACCTTGACAACTAAATATTGCTCAAAATTTCAACGAAGATCAATTTGAAAGTCTTGTAATATAGACTCGATGGTCATGTTGTTACTTTATACGAGACTGTTCGGTTACAAACTGACTCGGCATGAGTCAGATGTTGTACGAAATCAGTCTAATTTCAACGAATTTGATGCGGATTCAGAACAGACAAGTTCAGCCAGATTTCAATCAACCAAAAAGGCTGAGGAAATCCGCAAAATTAAACAAGCTTATCATTTAGAACGGCGCTTCTTTCAGTAAAGATTATCAGATTTCGTGAATCTTTACCGATACTGGCAATTTGCCAAGTCTTACAAAAAGCCAAAGTCGAGAGCAGATAAGCTACTAATCCAAAATCCACAATTGCTCTAGGAGGTATCGGTAATGGTTCACATTCGTTTTGAAGGACGTTCCTACGATCTGGCCGAAGACCAACTGGGTATCGCGGCAGGAATGAGCGACAAGGCTATTAAGGAACGTCTGGCAAATCATTTTGATGTCAAGGGATCTCGCTTCGAGTCTTACGTTCTGGATCGCCGTCCCAGCGGTGATTTAATTGTTCGGCCAGAAGCTGTTTACGGCTAGAAATTCACTTAAAGCACGTATTAGACAGCGCACCCCAACTAAAGAAGCTTACAAACTAAAAACGTTCCACTTAAAATCGAATAGTAGGTTCAATTCCTACCTTTCGAGAGCGTGAAAAAAAGCTTCTCTGACTTGTGCGCTGCCTTTTATAGCTAAATTTTTTATATCTATCCGACGCTTAAAAGTTCCACTTCGCGCCCCAACAAAGGAAGCTTACATACTAGCTCATTGGTAGAGCAATTCCCTTTTAAGGAACTGGTCGCGGGTTCAACTCCTGCGTATGTGCCAACGGCTTTCTTGACTTGCGCGAAGTGACATTTTAGGCGCTATAAACTCTTGTTGTTAATTCAGGATAATAATTAAGTAATCCTGTTTGTATTGAAGACTTCCGTCCTCAAAAATAAATTGGGTATTAGCCATGAGAAAAAAACTGGCAATTTACCGATCGCCCAAGGAGATAGACAGTCTGATTCATGCCTTCCAAGAAGGCAACCTGTCGCGAAGTCAATGGACGCACGAAGCACATTTAACCGTTGCCCTGTGGTATCTGTGTTATGACTCGGAGCCAGAAGCGATAAATGCGGTGCGGAATGGCATTAAACGTTACAACTCGGCTCAAGGAATTGAAACTACAAAAAACAGCGGGTATCACGAAACACTAACGCTGTTTTGGGTGCGAACTATTCGCCGGTATCTCGCCGATGAAAGCCAAAATCGCTCGATCGTACATCTGGCTAACGGTTTGATTGCAAAATATGCCGATTCCCTACGGGATAGCTCCGCACGCGCGTACTTTACCATTTCGCTATTACACCCAGGATCGCCTGATGTCATGGGAAGCCAGAAATAGCTGGATGGAACCAGATTTGAAGTCACTCGACTCCGAAATAGTCCGCCAGGGATTGAAATCCCTGTCTAATAGCTAAAGTCCTCTGAAGAGGACTAAAGATATTTGTTTTTGTTGGTTTTTAATCACAAAAAATACATTTTTAACCACGCATTTTAGTCCTCTTAAGAGGACTTTAGCTTTGAGCCAGGGATTGAAATTACTGGCTCTAAAGAGGACTAAAAATATTTGTTTTTGTTGGTTTTTAATCACAAAAAATACATTTGTAAACACGCATTTCAGTCCTCTTAAGAGGACTTAAGCTTTGAGCCAGGGATTTCAATCCCTGGCGGACTAAGGCGCAAGGTGCAAAATATTAGGTAACACCAATGAATATGAATACAGTAGAACGCGATTTACGTTTGGAAATGCTCAACAGCCTGCTGACAACTCCTCACCGCCAATTAGAAAAAGTAGCAGAAATCCACAAGTTAATTGTCGAATTAGACCCAATATTTTACGGTCATTTAGCAGTCTGGTATCAGCGTCAAGGCGACGTGCGCGACCACAAGGAAGTTTTTGTCGGAAATTTGCTAACTTCGGCGCTGACGGAACACCGGGATGCCGGGTTTATGATGCTGCAAGAGTTCCCTCCCTACGAAGTTTCGCGGATTGTGGACTTTATGAAGCGGCACCAGAATAAGATGCCTCGCAGCGCGCGCACTGCTGTCACTCGCTATCTGAAATCGCGGGAAAAGAATGCACAGTTTTTCGATCGCGCCGCCCTCCGCAACCGCAAGGCGATGAAGCATTTGTACGCAACGCTGCACGTCAAGCCGAGCGATCGCGCTAATGCTATCCTGTTTAAAGACAATCCGCCGTCCGACTCTCTGGCATTCGTTTTGAAGCAGTTAGCAAAGGCGGCGACACCTGCGGAACAGGCGAATTTGATTGTTGAGTACAAGATTCCATATACGATCGCAGTTGGTGCGATCAGACAGCTAACGCCAACGGTTTTGGCCGCGCTGATTAACTCGATGTCGCCGCAGGAAGTCATCAACAATTTGAAATCGATTCAGTCGCGCGGCGCGATGGATCACGCGGAAGTCAAGCAGTTGATTGACTCGAAGCTGGATGAAGCGGCAAAGTGCGATCGGGTTTCTGCTTACAAAGCAAGTGTTGCGGGCGCGGGCGCGAACTTCGACGCAGCAACGACGGCTAAGCTGGAAGCGGTGACAAACGAACAGGTGAAGAAGCGCGGCAAGATTGCGAAAGCAACGGGTTTGTTGATTGACAAGTCGGGTTCGATGGAAAGTGCGATCGAAGTCGGGAAGCGTCTCGCTGCTTTGATTTCCGGCATTTCCGAGGCTGCACTGTTCGTTTATGCCTTTGACACGATGCCGTATCGAGTGGAAGCAAACGGCAGCGAATTGACAGACTGGGAAGGCGCTTTCAAGCACATTCGCGCTGGCGGCGGCACAAGTTGCGGTTGCGCGGTGGAAGCAATGCGGCTTAAAAAGCAGGTTGTCGAGCAATTCATTATGGTAACAGATGAAGGCGAAAATGCTGCACCTTATTTCGCGGATGCTTATCAGAATTACTGCCGCAGTTTGGGGGTAATTCCTGATGTGGTGATTGTGCGAGTTGGTTCTTGGTGCGAATATGTCCAGAAGCAATTAAAGGACAAACAAGTATCGGTGGAAACCTTTACGTTTGCCGGCGATTACTACTCCTTGCCGAATTTAGTGCCGATGTTGAGTCGTCCTTCGCGGCTGGAATTGTTGATGGAAATTCTGGATACTTCGTTGCCTGTGAGGGATGATAAGTGATATAATTGGGCATGACTCGTCAGTTAAGCTGGCGAGCAATGCTCACCTTATTTTTTCTAGCAGGGAGCATAAAATTGAAAAAATGATTCAGGGTTTGCCAGATGAGTGCTGAGGGTGAGAGCGATCGCGTAGAACGTCAGGCAGTTTTTCAGCCTGAGTTTTTAGAAGACCTAGAATATTGGGTACAAACTGACCGCAAGATGGCGTTACGCTTAATCAAAATGGTCAGAGAAATTCTGCGAGACCCGTTTGAAGGCATTGGCAAGCCGGAACCCCTGAAATACGAGTTGTCGGGCGCGTGGTCGCGTCGCTTGAATAAAGAACATCGTATTGTTTATTTAGTAAGTGATGAGCGTATCAATTTTCTTAAAGGGCGCTATCACTATTAGTAAAGCGAGCAAAGTTGAAACCTTAATTTAGTGGGAGTTAGAATTTTATGTCAACTGAGATTACATATGCTGAAGCTCAAGCAAATTTAGAAAATCTCTGCGACCGCACTGTTGAAACGGGGGAAGTAATAGTTATTACTAGACCTAACGGCAAAAATGCGGTTTTGATGTCTGAGGTCGAATTAGAAAGTTTGCTAGAAACTCTTTATTTGTTGAGATCGCCCGTTAATGCAACTCGTTTGCTGACAGCATTAAAGAGAGCTAAAGCAAGAGTTGTTCAACCTCAGACACTCGATGAAATTTGCAAAAAATTTGGGCTTGATGAAGAGGATGATACTGAGGATAAGGTAGCGATCGCTAGTAACAGCTTACAAACCGATCGCGATCGACAACTGCTAGACAGCATCAATGATGATTATGCAGATGGACTAGATCCCTTACAGCAAGCTATGCTAGGAGGAATGCGTCAGCATCAGCGACAATTCACAGAAACAGAATCGTAATTTTTTAGGTAGATATTTACATCACAATCTTCAACTATACTCTAAACTTGGGAGGAGCTGTTGGTGACTTCAATATTAATCAAAGATTTGGCAAACGAACTAGAGCTTCTTACCGAAGATCCCGTGGAAAGATTTATTACCAGTGGGGTAAGTTGGCAACAGTATGAACAATTACTGACTCAACTGGGAGATAGTCCTTGGTATCGGGTTACTTATTTAGATGAAGTGCTGGAAATTATGTCCCCAAGTCGCCGTCACGATCGAGATAAAACCAATATTGGGATGCTGCTAGAAGCGTATTTTCAAGAAACACGGACTAGGTTTTGGGGATTGGGTTCAACTACCTTCCGCATTCAAGCAAAAAAGGGCGGTACAGAACCGGACGAGTGCTATTGTATCGGTACAGAAAAAGAATTTCCTGATTTGGCGATCGAGGTTGTACTCAGCAGTGGCGGCCTGGACAAGTTAGCAGTTTACAAAAAGCTCGGAATCACAGAGGTTTGGTTCTGGAAAAATCGTCGCTTTGAGGTTTATCATCTTCGGGGAGAGGAATATGAAAAAATGCAGCAAAGCGAGTTGCTGCCGAATTTGGATTTATCAGTGATTGCAGAGTATGTACAACGGCCTGACCCCCTTGAGGCTGTGTTGGAGTTTCGGGAAAGAGTTAGAGAAAATTTAAGGGGAAGCTGAGATTTAATATCGTTCTTTACTACCAAACATCTCCCTCAATATCCTCAAGCAACAACTTTTTACCTTTTTTCAATTATTCTCTAGTTTGATCAATAATTTCTTGTAATTCTGGATTAGCGATGGCTGAGACTAAGTGGGAATCCGCAGCAGCCAAAGCAGCGCGTAACTTTTCCGAAGTCAGTGCGGGATATTTTTCTAACACCTGCTGTTGAGTCCATCCCGCAGCAAAGAGCCCTAGCAAAAATTCTACAGACAATCGAGTTTCTGGCGCTGCTGGTTGACTTGTTGAAGCTTTCGGGTTTGGATGAATGAGCTTTCGCCAGTCCATTGTTTTACTTAAACGATTTGGGAAGATTCCGCCGATTATACTGCATTTGGACACAGTAGAAACACGGGCATCGTTGACTGACTTTGTAACAGTGCCACCGCAGGTCATACCATGTTAGATTTTAGATTTTAGATTTTAGATTGGGAATCACTGATGAATTAAGGGTTTGAAGCTTGGCTAGAGTCGCATTTTTTGGGAACTGGTGTCATTTGGCGATTTTGCCATTAAATTGTTATTACGATCGCAGTACAGCACTTTCTTATAGACTAGAGTAATGGGGTAGGGACGGGGCGAGATCCCTTTTTGCTTCAGTCCGTTTCAATACCAAACCGCGAGCGCACTATATCTCAACCCACTGTCTAACGAACTGTGCAACCCACTGTGCAATCCACAATACAACTACTTTAACTACTTAAAACTATGGGAAAAAAGTCGAAAGCCAAAAAATCCCAGGTCAAAAAATCCAGTTTGCTCTGCCAGCGACTCCAAGAAGCTCTCGATCGAGGCAGTAAAGTTTGGATTAAAACAAATAATAGCAGTTTCGGCGGCATCCCGATTAATTTGTTCGGGGAGTTTGCGGAACTTTTGGTGATAGTTCCCCCTAACGAACAGGCGGAAAATATCGATGCTTACGGACAAGTTACGTGGCTGATTCGACTCTCTGATATTATTGCACTTGCTTACCCTACTGAATACTGGTCTAAAGATAGATTAGAAAGTTTGCTGCCACCAGATGCAGTTACTTCCGAAGTAGGAGATTAACTGCGTAGGGTGTGCATTGCGTACCCTAATTTTAGCTGAGTTGTATTTGGTATGGTGTGCATTGCACACCATACATTTACTATTTTTTAAGCTGTTTTAGCAGCCAACATATACACCTCTGCCACCGATTTTTATCAGTTTAATTAGTTGTTGCAAGCTGAAAGCTGCACTTTACAACTGCCGCCCTCTAGTTCGCTGCAACCGGCGAGAGCTTGAGCTTCTGCTGCGGCTTTATCGTCGCCCCAGCCCGCACCGGCTCCTCCTTTGCCTACTGCGATCGCTCCACAATTATTGCTATTAGAGGTCAGCGCTTCGCAGTCGTTCGCACCTCCGCTTTGTTCATTGCAGACGGCTACTGCTGCGTTTAGTGCTTCTTTCTCTGTAGCATGATCCCAACTAATACCAGTGGCGTCAGAAGTCGGAGAATAAGCAGTAGCTCCATAGCTGTCCTGAGCTTTAGCTACCTGGACTGAGCCAAAAAGAGGAAGTGTCAAAGCTGTGACTACAACCCACTTAGAAAAAAGCTTTTTCAGCATATTTACTTACGATATTTACCAGGTTAAGTTGCGAGGTTCGCTCAATATTAGATTAGGAGATTAAGTCCTGTCAATAGTGTTAAACAATCTTTATATTTCTTTTAAATTAAAAGTGTTTTAGGTAACGAAAAGTAAGATGATGGAGGTCAATTCAGTGGCAGATATCCGCAAAATCCTCAGCCAACTCGCTGCCCAAGAAGGGCAGCTACTCGATACCCAATTCCTGGCTCCATGCGTGCGCGGGGGAAGCGTGCGGGTAAGAGTTAGCTCAATGGTTTATACTTTTCAACCGCAGCCGCGCAACTTTGAAGGATGGGCGATTTTTAGGCCGATTAATGAGGAAATTGCTGCAGTAATTGAGGAGCCGATTTTGCCGCAAGTGGCAGAGTATTTGCAACTGCTCGTACCCGTTCGCTTGCACTTAGCCTGCGTGCTGCAAGGGCAAACGTGGCTGGCTTATCCTGTTAATGAATCTGATGCTAAACAGCGTACTGGTGTTGCGAAACCCGTAGCAGTGCATTTAGTAACTAAAGGTTCGCAGTTTGAGCAGATCGTTGCGCGGTGGGACGGTCATTGTTTGTGGTTTGAAGAGATTGACAGGCGCGCCGATCCGCGGCAGTCTGAGAACTTAAAAGCTGCTTTGAAAAAGTTGATTTTGCCTCAAGAAGTTCGCTTTAAAGGGATGACGCCGGAAATGCGAACTGTTTACGAATTGGTGTCCCGAAATATTAAAGATTTCGATCCGAAAGTGCGGGATCAACAGCGCTTGCAGCGGGCGCTAAAAATGGGTGGCGGTGAATTGCGGGATTTTTGCGATCGCAAACATTATTGGCTGGTTGAATGGACTAGCGGGACTGGAGAACATCACACTTCTGCGATCGCCAAAAATGACTTGACAGTTATGAGTGCTGGCATTTGTCTCAGCGGATTGGACAAAGACTTCGACTTGCAATCATTGGTTGGAGTAGTTGAAGATAGATAGGAAATAATGACTACTGACTACTGACTACTGACTACTGACTACTGACCATGAGCATATTTTTTCACGAACAACTTTACAGAAGTGCCGCAGTGATGTCGCAGATCAAAAATTTCCCGGTAACGGTGTGCGGGGCGGGCGCTTTGGGTGCGAATATTACAGAAAGTCTGGCGAGATCGGGCTTTTGTCAGTTAAAAGTCATCGATCGCGATCGCATCGAGGAACGCAACCTTTCCACTCAACCCTATTATCGATCGGACATCGGCGCATTCAAAGCCAAAATTCTCGCCAACAACCTCTACCGGGCTTTGGGAGTCAGCATTGACGCGCACTCAAAAGAATTGACACCCGCAAATGCCGATCGGCTGCTTGCCAACAGCGCCACAGTCATCGATACTTTTGATAACAGTGTCGGGCGGCAAGCAGTCAAGGATTACTGTGCGAGTGCCTCCCTTCCCTGCGTGCACGTCGGATTAGCTGCCGATTATTCCGAAATAATTTGGAACCAACACTATCGGGTTCCTTCAGCGGCGAATGATGACGTTTGCGATTACCCGCTGGCGCGAAACTTGGTAATGCTGACGGTTGCAGTTGCTTGCGAAGTAATTGTTACCTTTGCTGCTACCAAACAGCAACAAAATTTAACTTGCACGATCGGAGATTTTGCAGTAAAGCCACTTATATTGTAGAATGTCGGTTGACTGTTGCCAGAAACCTGGTCAATCAAGATTGGATGCCCCCATCCTATAAACCCGGTTTCTCACCCTCAAACAATCGTCCAAATTACAAAAAACGCTTGAAAATTTAACAGGGAAAGTATGGCCGGAACACAGACTTTTTATTATTTACTAGCAATTCTCGCTCTATTAGTTTTGACTGGCACAAGTAGAGCCAACTATGCAGCAGGCTCCGCAGTTTGCCACACTGATGATTGCCATCAACCAGCAGTGAAACACCATAAAAGGATTTTAAAATGCGGCTCGAAAGGGCACGATGTGAAGAAACTGCAAAAGTTGTTGAACGCGCGGGGATTGTCCCCACACCCGATCGTAATTGATGGCGTGTTCGGTCCGACAACCGAAGATGCAGTGAAAAGATTTCAGCGACAAGCGGATATTCCTGTAGACGGAGTTGTGGGAGGCAAAACTTGGGACAGACTGTTTGCTAGTTTGTAACTTTAAGCACCGGACAACAAAGGTTCCTAAGTCAGTCGATTTTAGATTTTAGATTTTAGATTTTAGATTTACTCGATAACAGATGAATCTGGAAGCTTAAACTCTGTAATCTAATTTTTTTTCTAGACCCTCGATAGCCTCGGAAAGCAAGTACCTGTGTTTGGGTGGAGTCATCATTGCTAATCATTAATCGCTGCGGTTTGTAGTTGGACAGATAGCGCATTTTGTGCAACTACAGACACAGAAGCTTTAATCAACAATCAATCGCCTACTAGATTGCTAGTCAATCACCCGACACCGATGTCGCTACGCGACCCGCAAGCTACGGAGTACCGATACGGTGTGGGCTTGAAAAAGCC
>NZ_JAUBUJ010000090.1:31045-36905 GCF_036705405.1 Microcoleus sp. B13-B6 | reverse complement strand
TGGTGGCTGTGGGCTTTTTCATTCCTTTATTTTACCAGATGCCGCCACTTAAGTTTTTTTGACCTGAATCCTTACGATTTGACTTCATATCATTTCTGGTTATATGAGGATGATTTAACCGCAGAGAACGCAGAGAACGCAGAGGGAGATCGGAGAGAGATGAATAATTCCAATGCTAACGGATTTGACTTCACAGGCTGTGTTAGGCGATCGTTATTACAAATAGGATGTTAGTTTACCGCATTGTCGATCGTACTTGCATCTAGTCTAGGGAGCGAAGTATTCCTTGAGAAATATTCAACCCTGACCTTGCGGGTTTCGTCTTTTTGTGCAGGTAAACTTCGCGATTTCCCATCGCCCCATCTCATTGCCCGGTTTAATCTTCCAAAAATTTTAATTTTACTTCGAGAAAAACGGTTTTTTGTAACATTTTACACATTTTCGCATCAAGTTTGCTGTTAGGGTTTGAAGCGTAGCAATCTAGTAGGATTGCACGCTACAGTATGCTTACCTTTAAAAAAGCTAAGTGCATTGCTGTTACCAACAGTCTCGAATAACTCCTTGGGTTGCAAACAGGACTTATACAGACAAAAAACGAAAAATTTAACCGCTTCTAGGGTTCCGATTTGAATCAGTTTCTAAGTCAGCTTAGACAGTTCAAGTGCTGGTCCGAGAGAAGCAGACTGGTTCTCCCAATATTTGATTAATTTGAGGGAAACACTAGCCAGTTACACGGCGGGATAAAAGCCCGGGAGAAACGCGATCGGTCATCAAGACTCGGTTCGTTAGCTCTCGGGCTTTATCCTTGTATATCAGGGGGGTTTGCAGAAGCTAAGGAAGCCAAAGAAGGTGCAAAAGCTCGATCGACATATTCACCTCTAACCAGCAACCAGAATATGCTATGAATATCCGATATTCCTCGCCCAAAATAACGCGATCGCCCTTATCCTACTGCGCCATATTTTTCATCACCTTGTTTTTCGCTGTCGGCTGCGTCAACCCGGCAATTTATATCAAAACCACGACAGAAAGCGAAGCAGCTTCTTCAGTAAGTGCTAACGCAGTTCGCCTCGGATTCAGCGCGTGGCCCGGCTGGTTTCCTTGGCAAATTGCCAAAGAGCAAAAGATATTTGAAGCTAACAATGTTGCTGTAGACTTAAAATGGTTTGACGGCTACTTAGAATCGATCAGCACCCTCACAGCAGGACAGATAGATGCTAACAGCCAAACCCTCGGCGATACAGTAAACTCAATATCCGGCGGCGCCGACCAAGTAATTGTTTTAGTCAACGACAACTCGACGGGAAATGACAAAGTGATTGTCGCCGAAGGCATCAATTCCGTTGCCGATTTAAAAGGTAAAAAAGTTGCAGCCGAAGAAGGTACAGTCGATCACTTTCTATTACTGTTAGGGCTGAGAAGAGCAGGTTTATCAGTGCAGGATATTCAATTTATACCGCTGGAAACAGGCAAAGCTGCGGCGGCTTTCGTCGGAGGGCAAGTCGATGCGGTGGCAGTATTTGCGCCGTTTACCACGCAGGCATTAAAACGATCGAACAGCAAGGAACTGTTTAGTTCCAAAGATTTTCCGGGGGCGATTTCCGACCATTTGGTATTCACCCGAAAGTTTATCGGCGAACACCCCGATCGAGTACAAGCCCTGGTCAATTCATGGTTTGCAACATTGGAATACATGAAAGCAAACAAAGAGAAATCTTACGAGATTCTAGCCAACCGCGCCGGAGTTAGCGTTGAGGAATACAAAGAATATGAAAACGGCACGAAGATATTCACGATCGAAGAAAACTTGAAAGCCTTTCAACCGGGAAATGACATGACATCATTGCAGTTTGCGGCGGCAGAAATGACTAAATTTCTCGTCGATGTAAATTTAGCCAAAACCCAACCAGATATCAGCACTTTATTTGACGATCGTTTTATAAAAGCTTATGCCGAAGGTAAAAGCTAAAAGGCAGAATTTACAATTTTGCAGACACAAAAATTTTTCAACAATATTATTTTTTTGAATATAGCGGTTCTCAAAAAAGTGAGGTATGCCCTATGCCCTATGCCCTATGCCCTATGCCCTATGCCCTATGCCCAGTCGTACCTCATCTTTCTGAGAAAAATTATACCAAAAAGCTACTCCAATTACTCGACAAACCGTTCCGCAATTAAATCATGCCACCAAATCCCGAACGCCGATCGATCCAATCCCACCTCAAGCAAAAAAGCCTAAATCCCACCGTTTTCTGGCGGATTGCGGAAGAGATACCACAACCCCTCAATATTGGGTTAACGGTGACATCGATCGCACTGCCGCTGCTGGTGTGGTGGCTAGTAACAACCTTCGCCAACGTAGACCCCAAATTTTTGCCTTCCCCCGGCAAAGTTTTAGAGGCATTTGGCCGGCTGTGGAACACTCGCGAACTTTTGAAAGACACGGTAGCGAGTTTGTGGCGGGTGGGAGTTGGCTTTCTGTTCGCCTTGGTTTTTTCCATACCCATTGGCGTGCTGATGGGCAGTTTTGCCAGTATTCGCGCCTTGCTGGAACCCATGTTCGGCTTGATGCGATATATGCCCGCACCAGCATTCATTCCCCTGCTAATTCTCTACTTGGGAATCGGCGAAGAACCCAAAATAATGCTGATATTTATCGGCGTCTTTTTCTTCAATTCGCTGATGGTAATGGATACAGTCAAGTTTGTTCCAAAAGACTTGATCGAATCTACTTATATGTTAGGTGGGAATCGCTGGGAAATCCTCACTCAAGTTATTTTTCCCCACGTTTTGCCGGGAATTCTTGATGCTAGCCGCATCAACCTAGCTGCGGCTTGGCAATTGGTAATCGTGTCGGAATTGATTGCCGCCACCGAAGGCTTAGGCCGCCGGATCAGCGTCGCCGGTCGATTTCTCCGAACCGATGAAATTTTTGTGGGGCTGATTGTCATTGGGGCGATCGGACTGGGTTTTGACTTGCTTTTTCAATATCTGCTGCGGGTTTCTTGTAAATGGTCAAGTCAGAAACAGTAAGCAGATGTTATACAAATCAGTGTTAAAAACTCTTATCGTACTCGGCGGTTGAAACCGCTTCTACACAAACGAAGTCCGCCTTCGCGGACTAAAGAGTTACTAACGAGGATTTGGTGTTAGAAGGCAGAATGGTATCATTTTTTTACTTACAATACAGAGGATAAACTCATGTTTCTGCAAATCAACAATCTGCACAAAAACTTTGAAACGAAAAAGGGTAAATTAGTTGTCCTCAAGGACATCAATATGAGCATCAAGCAAGGCGAATTTATCTGCGCGGTAGGCGCATCCGGTTCGGGCAAATCTACTCTGTTGAGGCAGATTGCGGGATTGGACAAGCCGACAACAGGGGAAGTGAAAATTGACGGCAAGGAAGTTGTTTCGCCTGGCCCGGATCGAGGTATGGTATTTCAGCATTACACTCTTTATCCTTGGATGAACGTGCAGGAAAATGCCGAGTTTGGTCTCAAACTTCAAGGCGTTTCCAAGAAAAAGCGGCGCGAACAAGCGAGCTATTATTTGAATGTGGTAGGATTGACGCAGTTTGCTTCGTCGCTGCCGAAGGAATTGTCGGGCGGGATGAAACAGCGGGTGGCGATCGCCCGCGCCCTCGCTTCTGAACCTAAAGTGTTATTAATGGATGAACCTTTCGGCGCCTTGGATATCCACACTAAAGAATCGATGCACGAATTCATGCTGGATTTGTGGCGTCGCACTGAGATTACAATCTTTATGATTACCCACGATGTCGAAGAAGCGGTGTTTCTTTCCAATCGGATTTATGCTTTGGGCGCTCGTCCCGGTACAGTGAGAAAGGAAATGTCGATTAATTTGCCCGATCGCACTCCCAGCGTTAAACGCCACGCCAAATTCCACGATTACCGCGACGAACTCATGGATTTGATGCGGAAACACGGACAGGAAGCAGTTGCAATGGCTGCTTAAATAGAAATAGGTTTGTATAGCCTTTCTCAGGTAAATGAGGTACTCCTGGGCATGGGGCATGGGGCATGGGGCATGGGGCATGGGCATAGGACTCTCCCCCATACCTCACCACGCTTGAAAACCGGTATAAATATTACTTTGGGCTCAGGCGGGTTGAGCAGCTAATATCATGTCCGGTTGAATAGTTATAATACTTTTGTCCCATCATGCCCGATGCCCTATTTGGCCGATGCCCGTATAGGATTTATAAGTAATTAACCGGACTTGATATAAGACATACTATTGTTTTATTTCGCTGACCTACCCAAATACATCAAGAGGAACTTATGGTGCAACTATCGATCGACACAAACTCACAAATTGATTCTGGCCTCGTATTAATCGAAGAAACCGTACCGGGCGGCGCGTACTGGTCGGGAGTCATCAAGCGGGGAAATACCCTGCGAATCACCGATTTAGAAGGCTCTCGCGGCGTTTCCATGCTGTGCTACAACGCCGACAATGCGATCGAACGTTTCAACGCAGCAGACACCGCCAAAATTCAATTCAACGCCTTTCTCAAACAAGGAATGGTGCTCTACACAGACATGGGGCGCATCCTATTTTCCATCACCCAAGACACCTCCGGCTGTCACGATTTGCTAGGAGGATGCAGCAACGCCATTAGCAATGCCAAAAAATACGGCGAAGGAGACTGGAAAAACTCCCGCGACAACTTCCTCAAAGCCCTAACTCGGTGGGGATTGGGCAAAAAAGATATCATGCCCAACATCAACTTATTTACTCGCATTGCCGTCAAACCAGACGGCACGATGGAGTTTCGCGAAGGCTGCGAAAAACCGGGGAGTTTTATCGATTTGCGAGCCGAAATGAACGTATTGACAATTATCTCTAACTGCCCCCACATCCTGCATCCTGGTTCAATTTACGATCCAAAACCAATCCAAATTCAGATTGTGAAATCCCCCGCACCCGCACCAGACGACTTGTGTCGCACCGCCAACCCGGAAGCAGTGCGCGGGTTCATCAACACCGATGCTTTGTTCGTGCAATAGACCCGATTCCACAACTCAATCTTATCCGCATCAATCTGCGGTGAAAAATTCTGCACTTCCATCACAAAAAGTGAACCATGACTGCAACTACCCAACAAATCCTCGATCCAAAAACTGCAATTTATAACGAAGTTTTACCCGCCAGACATCCCTGGTCTCGTGTCATCAAAAAAGGACAGATTCTCCGCATTGTAGATTTAGGCGGCAATCAAGCAGTAGATTTTTTAGTTTACAATGCCGATGACCCGTCCGAACGCTACAGCGCCCCCGATACGATCGTCAATCAAGGCAACATCTTTGTCACTACAAACAGCCAACTCATTTCCAACGAAGGGCGAGCCATGATGACCATAATTGCTGACTCCTGCGGGCGGCACGATACCTCCGGCGGCGCCTGTAGCTGCGAGAGCAATTCGGTGCGGTTTGGACTAGATAAAAAATACCAGCACGCCTGTGTTGAAAATTTCCTCGCCGCAATTCTTCCCCACGGTTTGGGCAAGCGAGATTTAGTCAGCAATATCAACTTTTTTATGAATGTTCCGGTTAGCGAAGATGGCACGCTTGAAATTGTTGACGGCATCTCCGATCCGGGAAGTACAGTTGATTTGCGAGCAGATATGAACGCGCTGGTTGCTATTTCTAACTGCCCGCAAATGAACAATCCTTGCAATGCTTACAATCCTACGCCGATTCAGTTGATTGTTTGGGATGCGGTGTAAATGTAGGGTATGTACTGTTTCCGCACTCTTTTTAGGGCGGGCTAGAAGCCCACCCCACAAGAAAATTCACTCTTTGTGGAACAGGCAAGATGCCTGTTCTTCAGGATA
>NZ_JAUBUJ010000090.1:0-30945 GCF_036705405.1 Microcoleus sp. B13-B6 | reverse complement strand
GTTTTAGGGCGGGCTAGAAGCCCACCCCACAACAAAAATTAATGTTTGTGGAACAGGCATCTTGCCTGTTCTTCAGGATAGTTTTAGGGCGGGCTAGAAGCCCACCCCACAACAAAAATTAATGTTTGTGGAACAGGCATCTTGCCTGTTCTTCAGGCTAGTACAAGATGTAACTAGATACCAATCAGCAATTACCTAAATGTTTAACAAAGTTTTGATTGCAAACCGCGGTGAAATTGCCTGCCGAATTATCCGCACGCTCGATCGCCTCGGAATTGCTTCGGTAGCAGTATATTCTGAAGCCGACGCCCATGCCAAGCACGTTTTCGCCGCCAGCGAAGCGGTTTGTATCGGTGCAGCCGCCGCAGCCGAGAGTTATTTGCGGTTCGATCGCATTCTCGAAGTTGCGCGCCAAACAAAAGCTCAAGCTATCCATCCGGGTTACGGCTTTTTGAGCGAAAATGCTGAATTTGCCGAAGCTTGTGCCAGCGAAAATATTGCATTTATCGGCCCGACTCCGAGTCAGTTGCGCTGCTTTGGATTGAAGCACACCGCGCGGGAAATAGCCGCTGCAAATCAAGTGCCGCTAACTCCCGGAAGCGAACTTTTAGCAAGTTTGGAGGATGCCCAAAAAGCGGCTGGGGCGATCGGCTATCCGGTAATGCTCAAAAGTACCGCAGGCGGCGGCGGCATTGGTTTGCAGGCTTGTTTTGGCGATCGAGATTTGGCAGAAGCCTTTGAAAAAGTACAGCGTTTGAGTCAAAGCAACTTTAAACAAAGCGGCGTTTTTTTAGAGAAATACATTCAAACAGCCAGGCACATTGAAGTTCAAATTTTTGGAGATGGCAAAGGAAACGTCATAGCCTTGGGCGAGCGAGATTGTTCGGTGCAGCGGCGCAATCAAAAAGTAATTGAAGAAACCCCCGCCCCTGGTATTAGCGACGAACAGCGAAATCACTTGTACCGTGCAGCAGTGCGGCTGGGAAAAGCGGTAAATTACCAGTCAGCGGGTACTGTTGAATTTGTATTTGATGTCGATGCGAAACAGTTTTATTTTTTGGAAGTCAACACGCGCTTGCAAGTCGAACACGGCGTTACTGAAGCTGTCAACAACATCGACCTCGTGGAGTGGATGGTAAAACAGGCTTCGGGAGATTTGTTCCCCCTGGAAGAGTACCGCTATCGACCGCAGGGACACTCAATTGAGGTGCGAATTTATGCCGAAGATGCCGGCAAGAATTTTCAGCCGAGTTCCGGGTTGCTGAATCAAGTTGCGTTTCCCGAAAACGTCCGCTGCGACAGTTGGATAGAAACCGGCACTGAGGTAACTCCTTTTTACGATCCGCTGCTAGCCAAAGTGATCGTTTGCGGAGATAATCGAACCCAGGCGATCGCTAAACTAAAAGCTGCTTTAGATGCCAGTGAAATAGCGGGAATTGAAACTAATTTAGATTACCTCCGCCAGATTTTGGACGATTCCCGATTCAGCCGGGGCGAACTGAGCACGCGCTTTTTAAACTCTTTTGAATACGCACCTTTAACGATCGATGTATTGGATGGGGGAACCTACAGCAGCATTCAAGATTATCCGGGGCGGATTGGCTATTGGGATGTTGGCGTGCCGCCTTCTGGACCGATGGATCATCTGGCATTTCGATTGGCAAATCGTTTAGTAGGAAATCCCGAATCGACAGCAGGATTGGAATTCACAGCTACAGGCCCAACTCTGCGCTTCAATGCTGATACAGTTATTAGTTTGACTGGTGCAACTATGAAGGGAACGCTAAACGGCGAACCGGTGCCGTTTTGGACAGCAATTCCCGTAAAAGCTGGCAGCATTCTCAAGTTAAAAGCCATTCAAGGCGACGGCTACCGCACTTATTTAGCAGTCAAACACGGCTTTAATGTCCCCGATTATTTGGGCAGCAAATCAACTTTTGTACTGGGCAAATTTGGCGGACACGCGGGCCGCACGCTGCGTCCGGGAGATGTGTTAAAACTCAACCAAACTGCAACTCTGGAAGCGGAATTATCTTTACCTCCAGAACTAATTCCCACCTACAGCAATAATTGGGAAATCGGCGTTTTGTACGGGCCTCACGGCGCGCCGGATTTCTTTACTGAGTCAGACATCGAAATGTTTTTCTCCACAGAATGGCAGGTGCATTACAACTCGACGCGGACGGGCATTCGGCTGATCGGCCCGAAGCCCACCTGGGCGCGTCAAGACGGCGGGGAAGCGGGTTTGCACCCGTCTAACATTCACGATAATGCTTACGCGATCGGCACGATCGATTTTACGGGCGATATGCCTGTAATTCTCGGTCTTGACGGCCCGAGTTTGGGAGGTTTTGTGTGTCCTGCTACTATTGTGCAGTCGGAATTGTGGAAAATCGGGCAACTGAAACCGGGGGACAGCATTCGCTTTCACTGTTTGAGTTTTGCTGAAGCTTTGCAGCGGGAATTAGCACAAAATAGGCAAATTGCTACTTTTAGTTTGCCTGTTTTTGGGGAAAATGCGGAGGAATTGCCTGCAGTTCCCGCTTCTCCAATTTTGCACGAAATTCCCGAATCTCCGGGACAGGTTGCTGTTACTTACCGTCAAGCTGGAGATAAATATATTCTAGTTGAATACGGCCCGTTGGTGCTGGATTTAAATTTGCGTTTTCGGGCGCACGCCTTGATGGAACAGTTGAAAGCAAATCCGTTGCCTGGTGTTATCGAATTAGTGCCGGGAATGCGATCGCTCCAAATTCACTTTGAGGGCCCGCAAATTTCGCAACAGCAGCTAATGCAGGCGCTGATTGCGGCGGAGGCGGAACTTCCGGCGATCGAGGATTTGGAAGTGCCGGCGCGAATTGTGCACTTGCCTTTATCTTGGGAAGATGAATCGACGCTGTTGGCCATTGAAAAATATATGCAGTCTGTGCGATCGGATGCACCTTGGTGTCCCAGCAATATTGAGTTTATTCGCCGCATAAACGGGCTTGACAGCATCGAACAAGTCAGAGAAATTGTATTTAATGCTAGCTATTTAGTGATGGGTTTGGGAGACGTTTATTTAGGCGCGCCCGTCGCAACTCCCCTCGATCCGCGCCACCGTTTGGTTACTACTAAATACAATCCCGCCCGCACTTGGACTCCTGAGAATGCAGTTGGCATTGGCGGCGCGTATTTGTGCGTTTACGGGATGGAAGGGCCCGGAGGTTATCAATTTGTCGGCCGCACGGTGCAAATGTGGAATCGGTTCAAACAAACGGCGGATTTCCAGTCTGGTAAACCTTGGCTTTTACGCTTTTTTGACCAAATCCGATTTTATCCGGTTTCTCATGAGGAATTGCACCGCTGTCGGGAAGCATTTATCGAAGGGAAGTTTAAATTAAAGGTTGAGGAAATTACTTTTAATTTGAGAGAATACAATGAGTTTTTGCATTCTATTGCGGGCAGTGCGGCTGAGTTTAAAGCGCAGCAGCAGGCCGCATTTAATGCAGAGCGCGATCGCTGGGCCGCATCCGGGGAATTTGACGCTGAAGCTATCGCAGAAGCCTCGGCGGATGTGGCTTCTGAAACAGCGGCGGAGGTTACTTTGCCGATCGGCTGTGAGGCTGTTGTCGCTCACGTTTCGGCCAATGTTTGGCAGGTGCTGGTTAATGTTGGAGATGCGGTTGCAGAGGGCGATCGGCTGTTAATTTTGGAAGCGATGAAAATGGAAATTGCTATTACTGCTGATGTTGCGGGCACTGTTGCCGAGTTGTTTTGTGAAAAGGGGCAAACGGTGACAGCAGGACAAATTTTAGCGGCTGTTCAACCGAATTAATCCCTCTGTTGTCACTTCGGGGAAAGTAGAAGCCGTTGGATAATTGGGGGATGATTTTGATTGTTTTGTGGGATGGGATATCGTAGCCAGTCAGGTGTATTTTCACTGAAGGCGGGACACCCTACAAGCATCATCATCAAATTGTGCAACCCCGGCTCAATTAATGAAGGTTTAGCAGCAGTTAGGGCTTCAAAAGGGTGGGGATATATCAATCAAGCAGGCTAGTGGGCGATCGCCCCCAAGTTTCCGCTGTCGGCAGTTTTTCAGAAGGCTTAGCCGCCATACAGTTCAGTTAACACTGTTAATTCCCCGGAGATCCCCCTAAATCCCCCTGATTGTTGGGGGACGCAAGAGCAACTTCTTGTCCCCCCCTTCGTAGGGGCGGTGCCCCCGTGCCCGCCCTCTTGGCTAGGGGGGAATCAGTCTTATCTGAACCGTGTTGGGCTTAGCCGCTGTCAAGCGCAATGACAAATCTGGCTTAATAAATCAAGCTGGAAAGCTGGTCATTTAGCAGGTTCGATGCTCTGTTTAGGCTTTAAATTTGTTTAAACTCACATCTTGCACCATTCTCAAGAACAGGCAAGATGCCTGTTCCACAAAAATTTAATTTTCTTGTGGAACAGGCCGAAAAGCCTGTTCCTAAAAAGCTTATTGACAATGGTGCAACATCTCAGTTGAAATCCCGTTAACTTAACTCCCGCAGCCCAGAATTGACGGGCAAACCATCCTGAAATACCAGCAATTCTCCCGGCTGAATTTGCGTCCAAACTTCGTTATCAGTCAGCGGAAAAGTGGCAATAACAGCCACGCGATCGTCCTCGTTGGTCAATTCCCGAAAATCGACAGTTACATCTTCGTCGATCGAGTGAGCGCTAGCAAAAGGTGCTTGTCGCACAATATAATGCAGATTAGTAGAACAATGGGTGAACAAGTGTTCTCCATCGGAAAGTAAATAATTAAAAATTCCGTGTTCTGCCAAACTTTTAGTAATTTCCTCCAGTACCGGATAAATTTCCGCTACAGCAGGCTTACTTTGAGGAAAAGTAGAGCGCAGCTTTTCTAATATCAAACAGAATGCTTTTTCGCTGTCAGTTTTGCCAACAGGTTTGTAAACTCCGGCACGTTCTGGATTAAAATTTTCCAGATTTCCATTGTGAGCGAAAACCCAATAGCGCCCCCAAAGTTCCCGAATAAAAGGGTGGCAGTTTTCCAAAGCAATTTCGCCTTGGGTAGCTTTGCGGATGTGAGCAATGACGTTAGTTGAATGAATGGGATAGCGGCGCACTACTTCTGCAACCGGAGAAGCAATCGCAGGTTTAGAGTCTATAAAAAGGCGACATCCCAAACCTTCAAAGAAAGCAATTCCCCAACCGTCTTGATGAACGTCTGTTCTGCCACCTCTTGCAGAAAAACCCTCAAAAGAAAAGCAAATATCTGTTGGAACATTGCAGTTCATTCCCAGTAATTGGCACATAGCTTTTAAATCTCTGGAGTTTGGATGGATGTCGCCGCTATTGGCAGCTACAGATCGGCGATGATAGTATTATAGTATGAATGGATTTAGCCTAATAAAAAAAACACAATTATTTTGGATTGTCAACCATAATGCTAATTAAATTTTAAAAAATGCGTGAAGCCAAGCTATCCCGAACGCGCGTGCGAGCCCGTTGCGGTAGGGAATCGCCCAAAATTTAATAGCCTTCCCCGCAGAACAGTCTTCATCGTTCCATTTGTCCGGCAATTTTTTAATTGAATTTATGTAAAATTCACTTTTGTGGGGGAAAATCTGAAAGTTGTTTGATATCCTTCAAAACTATTTGAGGCTTCCCTTTGTACTGTTCTACCTTCCCACTGACATACACATATCCCCGTCCCACACCCGCATAACGTTTCTCAATTAGCCGCTTCAAGGGAGCCATTTCATCAGTTTCAGCATCTGGTATCCACAAATCTAATTTATGATACACCGAACCAGCATAAATTAGAGCGCTGCCGCCGATCCATTTATTAATCCCAGCCTGCAAATCGCAGAAAATAGTAAGAGATTTAGCTTTCTCAGAAGCAGCTAATATTTTCGGGTAGTGCAACCTCAAAGAAAGCGCTCCTGCTGTTGCTTCCGACAACCGAAACTCTTCAACAATCGAGCCTCGCATCGACCACCAAGGCAGTAAGTTAGCATAGTTGCGAGAGGGGATTTTGGCATTGATAATCGGATTCCAAATCATCAGATTGTAAGCTTTAGCTGCCGATTCTGCCTCAGTCATTTGTCGGTGATACAATCTGGAGCGCCCGTATTTGATGAAGTAGGGACTCCAGCCTTCTTCAATCAGTTTAAGATTGTAATTTTCTCCGTCTTTATGTACGTAACAGAGGAGACGCCCGTAGTTGTCGCGGTGTTTTTGTAGAGCCACTTCAACCGAATCGTCTGTATCAAATTCTATGTCAATTTGAGCAAGTCCCCCATCTGCTGTCGCGAAGTATTTTTTAGCCATTTCCGTACCTGCTTTCCCCGCCGCAGTTACAGGTTTGGAGCCTCCCGGATGACTTTCTTCTGTATCGACGCAAATCAGGCGCAGAGCCTCGGTTTTGCCGTTGAGAGAAATTTTGATGCTGTCACCATCAACTACTTTAGTTATTTGCAGGTTCGGAATTCTGGTTGCCATATTTTGAACCCTGTTGCACTTGAGATTTCATGCAGGTATCGGTTGCATCATACACGAGTTCGTTATCAATAGCAACTGTAATTTTTGTGGTTTGTATTAATATTTGTCAACTGTGGCGTATTTTATCAAGTCGGGGAAAAAATCTCGAAAATCTGATTCTAATCGCTGATAGTTAGCTGTCAAATCTTCTATGCCGCTTGCCAAGTTATTTGTCCGCTTGAGTCGCGCCGACATTCTTGTAAGAGTGATGCCGATTTCGGCGATGTCCTGATAAGATGAAAGCAAGTCGCGGGCAATTATTGTTGGCAGCACCCGCTGGAGAGATTCAGGCAATATATCGCGGTTGTCTTGCAGGATTTTATAGACATCCTGAGAAAAATCCCGGAGCGGAATTTCTGAGTATTCCAGCCAATTTTTAGCTAAGAAGTGGTCGTAAAACACGTCAATCAAAACTCCAGCAAACCTGCGTCTATCGGCGCAAACAAGGCTTTTACTCGATCGCACTATGGCGTGAGAGTCCGTGTAGGTATCTACTTTGCGGTGCAAATCGATGCCTTTTCTAATTTCATCGGAATAAAGGTTGACAGCCGTTCCTTTGACAAAATCTCCTAAGAGGTTGCCAATCAGGGATTCTGGCGTGCCTTTTGATAAGAATAGATGAGCCAAATAATTCATTAACTACACAACTGCATAACCGGTATGAGGTCTGACATCGGCGGGATGAAAACCTAAAACAATGGAATCCTTGGAGATTCCAGCAGCTACAAGTTCTTTCGTTACGCCGTATTCTGTCTCATCTCGCTGTACCCAAATCTTATCATCAATAATATCTATATGAACCAAACAGCCGTGAATTCGTTTGGCTTTATCCCAGCCTAAAGTAACTAGCAGGTAACAATCAGATTTTTCATCAAACACGGCTTTACAAATTATATCGCCATGAGAGTAAGGAATTTTTGTGTAAGGTTCGAGAACTGTTTTAATGGTGGTTCTAAAGTTAGCTAAAGTATCCATTTTACGATCGCCTCTTGATTTTGGTCGAATACAATCAGCTTGAGCTTTTCATCTTCAATCATTAATTGACCGATCGGTTCTTCAAATAGAGATTCATAGGTGATATCGCGAACAGCCAGATAAAGCGTATGTTCTGGATAAGTTCTCTGAAGCACAGATCGATAAATAGTAAATTGTCCGATCGCCTCTCTCAAGTCCTGCATTTCTGAATCGCTGACAAAGCTTTTGACTTCCACAGCAATTTTTTGTTCTCATCGTTCGGCTGCCAGCACCTGTTTTGCTCCCAGATCCACATACATATCTTTTTTTCCCCATTTCAGATGGAGAGGATCGTGAGTAATTATCCACCCATCATTGAGGAGAGATTTTTTAACTGTATTGTGGTAGAGGTCTAAAGCAGGCATAGAACAACACGAGCAATATAAGACTTCACGGTTATATAATAGCAAATTATTATGCAATAGAGCGATCGTCTAACTGTAGTATGCAGGCGATCGCTCCACCCACGTTCAAATATTGCTTGCGATTGACTGAAGATCGATCGCTTCACAATAGAAGCTTAAATCTTCGTAAACCAATTAGCATCCACTTCCACAGACTCAATCATTTTTATCTTGACACCAAGCCCCAACTCTTTTAGTCGTTGAACTAACTGCTCACCATCAATCAAATCTATTGGGGGTGCGCCATCTCGTGTTGCTTCTTTGACAGCATCTCTGGTAAATGTTCCAGTTGTAATGAATAAACCTTTGTCGGTTCGTCCCTGCATTGCCCCACGGAAGTCTCTAATTTGACTCGCCGTAACCGAACCCTGATAGCGCTTGCACTGAAACAGAACATGAAAGCTCAAGAAACCACTAATACGGGCAATACCTACACCATCAATTCCACCATCGGCGGACTTACCTGTAACCTGTACTTGTATAAAGCCTGATTCACGTAGTAGGCGCTGTGCCAAACGCTCAAATGCTGAAGGTTCTAGTGATAGCAGTATTTGATGAAGCTGCTGATGCCATGCAACTTCTTCTAAATTTTCAACTGCTCCAACATTTGCGTTTAAATTATCTGGCGACATCACCTTTTTCTTGTCAGTCTCTCGAACCACCTTGACAATTTCTTTTGCATCCAGAATCTCACAATCTATAGATGTTGAAACTAAAGACCACACGCCACGTGAGGAATTTTGTAAAAGCCCGTATTTTTTCAAGTAAGTACGACTCCAACCAAGTCGATACTCAACAGCACTCTGGGATTTGTTTCCATGTGGGATATCCAGCACCTCGTTAGGTAAGTTGAGAATCTGCGCTACTCGGTCATAAATCTCTTCAGTAGTTCCCGATCCACCCAGCATTTGTAGAGCCTGAATTGTGGGTAAGAGCATTGAGTCAAATGTAGGGATTGAATGGGTATATCTGTTCATCTAAAAACTGTTGATATAATTTGCCAAGCACTGCTTTTTTAATGAGAAACTGATGGCATCAAAATACTGACGCTCTATTGGCTCCTACCGTCATAATTTGCTAAATTGCGATCGGCTACATCTCTCGACGGAACAATCTAATAGCTTCCCCAGCATCAGTTTCCGCCATCAAAATACAGCGTTTCATCAAATCGAGATCGAGGTTATTGAGTCCGGGTAGCTGACTGCGATCGCTATTTTCATAGCTACCATCTTGGAGATGATATATCTTCAGTAATCCATCTTCCCAAAACCACACCTCTGAAACCCCCAAAGCTTTATAGCGATCTAACTTACTGATTCCTCCACTGGTAAAGACAACTTCGATTGACAAATCGGGAATTGGTTTTACACTCCCAATGTAGTAGGATTCGTCTGCTTGCACAGAGACAACTCCCGATCTTTCCTGCGTCATTGCCCCTGTGGGCTTGAAGAAAATTCCCTGTTCGACGAGAAAGGTAGTCACTAAGTAACCGATAACATGAGCAAAAGTTTCGTGGTCTTCTCCCGGCCTCAGAATCTCGATCGTCCCATCATAGTAAAATAGTCGCACTCTAGGGGAGCCTTCAAAGCCTTTTTGGATAAATTTAAACCGTTCCCACATTCCATGATGAACAATTCGCTGATCTGTGGTTTTGCTAAGTAGTGGAGGCATCGCGATCAGATCCATTCCAGAAGTTATCTTGATTGTAGCTTGTATTTTTAACGAATGCGAATCTCTCCCTCTTTAGCATAGATAACAGCTTGCATAGGAGCAAGAAAATCCATCCCTAGCAGACCGTCTACAAAAGTGGTTGCAGGTAACGTGTAGGCAACTATAGGAAAATTTTCTAAACGCTCGCCCAAGCAATTAAACCAAGGCACAGCTACTACTGGTGCTTCCACAATACCGCCACCTGCTGATGTCCTAATTCTCCGTAGAGGATTTTGGATATCGCAACCAAGAGCTTCTAATATATTTACCCGCAAAACGGTATAAGTTGAGCCTGTATCAACTAATAATCTGAATTGTCTGACAGTATTACTTGTGCTGGAGGCAGCAGCTTTTAAGACGAGTAAATTTCCGTAACGCGAGCACCTATAAAGTTTTTGTGAAGTCACGACAGCACCGAATATTCATCAGGAATAGGGCCAGTGTATTCTATAGAAATTGACCGGACATCTTTAAATTTTGTCAAAGCTCGGTCTATTTCCTCTCGCTGCGGTGAATGAGCTAAGACTTCACCGCGAATCACATTCCATAAATCGTCGGATTCAGTATCAGCAATTAGCACCCACTCGCGGGGATAGCGATCGCGTATTTCTGCAGCCGTCAAGATTTCCCCTGTGGGTTTGTAATCCGACCCATTGTTATTTTGAATCAGAACTTGAGAGGGCAGGTCGGTTTCTGCTTGAGTAATTTCTTCATTTAATAGTTGCCAAAGTCGGCGTTTTTCTTCGAGTTGGAGGGAGGCGATCGCATCTACTAGGACTTGAAAAGGAATTTGCAACTGTACGGTTTCTGGGAGCATGGCGTGTCTCAAGGGATGTTAATGAACCAAGGTTATCAATCTGGGTGAAGCGACTTATCTTCAACTTTTAAACTCCTAATCTGTTCGCGAATCACATCGGTTTTTGTTCTACCACTGTTCGCGCAATAAGCTTCTAGCCGAAGCATTTCTACTTCAGGCAGTCGGATGGTTAGAACTTTAACGTTTTTACTCATACTGCAATTATACTAAAAAATGCAGTACAATTATAGCAGATAAATGCGCCTTGGCAGAATGTTGCCGCACCATGCCAAGACGACTTCCCCGAAGTTGAACGTCCAACAAAGGAGCAATTTAATTATGATTCAAGATCCAGAAAAAGATCCTGAACGCTGGGACGAGCCGATTTTAGCGGATAATCCCAGGCAAGCGAAACAGGAGTGCCAAAAACGAGCCGATCGCTACCGAGTTGAATTAGAATCTGTAACTCAACCCGGAAAAGTCGAAAATCGCCCTCAAGTGTACCGTTGCAACTACAAGGAGAAAGAGTAATGGCTGTTCTGGAATGTGTAAAACCTGGTGCTAAACTCGGTCAAATTATTCTTGCCGTCGATCTTACTGTTGCCGGTGCTGTCGATCGCATTTTAGCAAAAATTCAAGACTTGGGATATGACCCAGAAATTCGTCATGTCAACTATCCGTCTGGAGTCCACGTCTTAGCAATTCTCAAAGACGAACAGCATTCTGAAGCAGTTGATGATGACTACTTGTTAGAAGAGTGGCTACAGGTAAGGTCGGAAATCAATCCCGATGCAGTTCATCTGTGGCGCGGTAAATAAGCAAATTAACAATTAAACCGCGGATGAACGCCGATAAAAATACATCAGCGTTCATCCGCGTTCATCTGCCTACATCTGCGGTTAAAAAATCTCCCTACGCACCTCCCCGCAACTTATCCAAAACCGTCCGGTCTTCCAAAGTCGAAGTATCCCCAGAAACCTCTTGTCCCGCAGCTAAAGAACGCAGCAAACGCCGCATAATTTTACCGCTGCGAGTCTTCGGCAAAGCATCAGTAAATCGAATTTCGCCGGGACGGGCGATCGCCCCAATTTCCTTAACAACGTGCTGCTTCAATTCCTTAGCCAATTCTTCGCTAGGTTGCTGCGAGTTGTCCAGCGTGACAAAAGCCACAATGTCCTCACCTTTAATCTCGTCGGGTTTACCAACAACCGCAGCTTCCGCCACCGCTGGATGCGATACCAAAGCTGACTCGACTTCCATTGTGCCGAGTCGGTGTCCGGCCACATTAATTACATCGTCAACGCGGCCCATTACCCAGAAATAACCGTCTTTGTCCTTGTGCGCGCCGTCTCCAGCAAAGTACACAAATTCGCCATCTTTCGGGTGCAAATATTCCCAATAAGTGCGGCGGAAGCGATCGGCATCGTTGTAAAGTGTCCGCATCATTCCCGGCCAAGGATGTTTCACCACTAAATAACCGCCGCTTTCGTTGGTGACTGGTTCGCCATCTTGGTCAACAACATCGACCACAATTCCGGGGAACGGTAGGGTTGCAGAACCGGGTTTTGTAGGAATTGCACCGGGCAAAGCGGTAATCATAATTCCCCCGGTTTCTGTTTGCCACCAAGTATCGACGATCGGACAATTCGACTTGCCAATTACTCGTTGATACCACATCCAAGCTTCAGGATTGATCGGTTCGCCGACGGTTCCTAACAATCGTAAAGAGGACAAATTGCGCGCGTTGGGCAAGTGTTCGCCCATTTTCATAAAGGTGCGAATGGCGGTGGGTGCAGTGTAGAAAACGGTGACGCCGTATTTTTCAATTACATCCCAAAAACAGCCAGGATTTGAAGGGCGAGGAGCACCTTCATACATTAAAGTTGTCGCACCGTTGGACAGCGGCCCGTAGACAATATAACTGTGTCCAGTAATCCAGCCGACATCAGCAGTACACCAGTAAACATCGGTATCTTGGAGGTCGAATATCCATTTGGTTGTCATGTGGGTATAAAGGTTATAACCACCGGTTGTATGGACGACTCCTTTCGGTTTGCCGGTACTGCCACTGGTGTAGAGTACGAACAGCATATCTTCGCTGTCCATCGGTTCGGCGGGACAATTTGCCGATGCACCTTTTTGCAAATCGTGCCACCAATGATCGCGCCCGGGTTCCATGTCAATTTTCTGTTTGGTGCGCTGAACTACGAGAACGTTGGTAACGCTGGGTGTGGCATTATTTGCTAATGCTTTGTCTACTTGTGTTTTGAGGCCGACGGGGGTATCTTTGCGGAAGCCACCGTCAGCGGTGATGACGAGTTTTGCTTGGCCGTCGTTAAGCCGATCGCGCAATGCTTCTGCACTAAAACCGCCAAAAACAACGCTGTGTACTGCACCGATTCTGGCGCAGGCTAGCATGGCGATCGCAGCTTCGGGAATCATGGGCATATAAATGCCGACGCGATCGCCCTTTTGGACTCCCAATTGTTTGATGACGTTCGCCATTTGGCAGACTTCGCGGTGGAGTTGCGCGTAGGTGAGGGTGCGGGAGTCTCCCGGTTCGCCTTCCCAAATCAGGGCGGCTTTATTTTTGCGCCAAGTGGTTAAGTGGCGATCGAGACAATTGTAAGAAATGTTAATTTTGCCATTGACAAACCATTTAGCAAAAGGCGGTTGCCAGTCGAGCACGGTATCCCAGTTTTGGAACCAGTGCAATTCTTGGGCCGCAAGTTCTGCCCAGAATGCTTGGGGGTCAGCTTTGGCTTTGTCGTAGAGGGCTTGGTACTCTTCTAGGCTTTTGATGTGAGCTTTTTGGGAGAATGCAGCAGGCGGCTGAAATAGCCGTTTTTCATGCAGAATTGATTCGATGGTATCTTGCGACATTGCTTTTAACTTTAACTTCGGTTAGTCTTTTTAACTATTGTTTGCATAAGTTGGAGCAAAAGTATGTTTATTTTCCTTAAGACTTTGGGGAATTTTGTAAATGTTGGAGCTGCATGAGAAATTAGAGCACTGGTAAATTGTAAATTCTATCTTCGTACTCATTCTCAAATGATGCTTCATAAATCAGAAGCAGTAGTTCAATATTTTGACCGATACTCAGCTTGGAATTCAGGAGAAAGATTCCGGGAATATGGCGGTTTTGCTCTAGATGATCTGTTAAATGAACAGGCATAGAGCGGCGGTTGTTGGTAACAAGAATGAAATTGTGGATTTCGCACCAAATAAGAATTTCTGGATCGAGAGTCCCTTTAGAAGGTGCTGTTAGTTCTCCCACTGCTAGAACAACCAGATCGGGATTGCGCCTGCGAATTTGGTTAACATACACAGGCTCGACATTTTCATCAAAGAGATACTGGATTGGCATCAGCTTTGCTCCTTGCCTCTCTTTCTGCTTTAAATTTGCGAAGTTTTTCTGTCACTGGAGGAGGATTACGAGTTTGTTCTTCTCGCATTTTTTCGCCCCACTCCAGCCATTCGGTTATGTATTTACCGACTGTTTCTTTGTTGTGCAGGTAGTACAAAATGGTCGCATAAACTTGTTCCAGGGTGAGCGATGTATAAATGTTAGCGATTTCTTCGGGAGTTCGAGCGCGAAACAGGTATTCATAGAGAATTGTTTCGATGCCAATGCGGGAACCTTTGAGCCGAATATCGTCAGGTCTTAGGAAGTTGAAGTAGTCTTCTAGTTGCGTGGTTTGGTGGTTGGCTTCATGAGATTGCTTCTCTTTATTAATGTCTGTTCCTTCGGAAACCAGCACAATTACTTCGGCTCGGCTGTTGCGATATAAATTGAGCGGTTCACCAACGCACAATTGTCCTCGATCGTCGATCGTTGCCATCACTTTAATTGCTTTCATACAATCTACCCGATTTACAGGAGCGATATCTGGTATGATTATATCATAACAAATCCGATGGTAATGCTTTTAGAATTGACATTAACAGCCGATCGCACTAAAGCCATGACACAAAATTTAGAAGCAAGCCAACTTTCGCTAAATGACGTTCGCCGCCTTCTCAAATTGGAAAGACAAACAGGAGGAGGTTTTACTGATTTTTTCTCTCTGGAACCTCTGACGGATTTTGAACAGCAGGAATTATTGCTAATCGGTAATCACTTTTGGCGTCATCTAGAAGCAGGGAAAGTTTCTGCAAAGCTGGTTAAATTTTTAGTGCTTTCACCGTTAATGAGATTAGCAGGATTTTTTGATATTCCGATCGTGCTAACAATGGAAGATAGCATCCCGATCGAGGTTGAGGATGGGGATACTTTAATTAAAGGGCGCTTGGATGTCTTAGCCGTAAATCAGCCGGATGCAGAGCTCGCGGCTGCACAGTTTTGGATTTTGGTAGTGGAGGCGAAAAATAGTGCGATCGCACCTTTGACTGGTTTGCCGCAACTCCTGACTTATACTTATAAAAGTTTGCAGCAGCAATCGTCTGTTTGGGGATTGACGACGAATGGCGAAAGTTATCGGTTTGTGCGGGTGACGCGGGGAAATCCTTGTACTTATCAGATTTTACCGGAATTGAATTTGATTGACCAAGAGCGATCGCTCTTGTTGGCGCAAGTCTTGAAAGCGATTTGCAAGTTGCAGAATGTGCAGTTACAGTTGGCATGATGTTTGGGAATTCAGGAAGACGAATTAAGGAAGTACACATGATTTAATTACTCCCTGAGTTAATCATTAAAAACGACCAATTTGTGCCAATATAGATTTATACCATCATAAATTTTATCATGCTTATAACTGATATAGTGAATTTTTTAGGCAAACCCTACTTCCAAGCGCCAAACTGCCTCATTTATCAGATGGACTGCTTAGAAGCAATGTCCAAGCTCCCTGATGAATGCGTCAATCTTACTGTGACCAGTCCCCCCTATAACATTGGCAAAGAATACGAAAAAACACTACCACTAGATAAATATTTAAACTGGTGTGAAAGCTGGATAAGTGAAAATTATAGGCTCATCCTTCCTAACGGCGCTTTCTGGCTCAACTTGGGGTATCTATCAATTCCCAATCAAGCTAAAGCTATCCCCATTCCCTATCTACTTTGGGACAAAATTCCTTTTTACCTAATCCAAGAAGTTATCTGGCACTATGGCGCTGGGGTTGCTGGTAGTAAGTTCTTTTCACCGCGCAATGAAAAGTTTCTTTGGTATGTTAAAAACCATAAAGACTATACATTTAACCTAGATGATGTGCGCGATCCAAATGTAAAATATCCTAATCAAAAAAAGAATGGAAAAATTAAAGTCAACTCCCAAGGCAAAAATCCGACTGATGTTTGGGAATTCCCGAAGGTAACTTCTGGTAAAAATAGAGCATCAAAAGAGCGAACCTCTCACCCCGCTCAATTTCCAAGTGCTGTTATACAGCGAATCATCAAAGCTTCATCCAACCCAAATGAAATCATTTTAGACCCTTTTTTGGGTTCAGGAACTACGGCGGTTGTTGCTTTAGATTTGCAGCGCACTATTATCGGATTTGATATCTGTCAGGAATACTGCGATTTAGCTGCCAACCGAATTGATGATTTTCTAAGACAAAAGCAGATTAGCGAAGCTCAATTATCTTTATTTTAAAGATGGTAAATATTGCTAAATAGGCAATTGCAGCAACTTATATCGCTCTACATCAGGGCTTAATTTAGCTTGCTGACCAGTGGCTGCTGTTTGCCCTTGCCAATCTTCTCGATCTATCCATCCAAATCTAACTAAATTAATATTTAGAGTTTGCACGCTTGCCATTTTGGGATTGAATTTCTGGAAATTAACTACAAGGTAATAGCCGGACTTGTCTTTTTTCGGCTTTGCTCCTAGGGCGCTTTGTTGAGCATAACTGCGATTGCCGTAAGTGTTACGACTACTTGAAGAAGTTTTAATTTCAATTGAGAAATTATTGTTCGGGATGTAAACAATATCTTTTTCGAGGGTACTGCGATCGCGCCGCCAAATTCCGGGGTATTTGCTGGCGAGTTCTAATGGGATTAGTTCATGTAAAAAAATCCCATAATTTGGG
This sequence comes from Microcoleus sp. B13-B6, assembly GCF_036705405.1. Classification (NCBI taxonomy): domain Bacteria; kingdom Bacillati; phylum Cyanobacteriota; class Cyanophyceae; order Oscillatoriales; family Microcoleaceae; genus Microcoleus; species Microcoleus sp. B13-B6. Next base: position 14,473 of record NZ_JAUBUJ010000090.1, on the reverse strand, counting down.
GAGTTGGGAATAAATTTATTCCTATTCTGTAGCCTCTGCTGGTTATGCTGGATTGAAAAATTTCACTCCAAACTTGAATAACCACGTCATAAATTTCTTGTGGATCTAGTGGGTGTCGATCTATGAGTTCTCGTGTCTTCTCTTCCCAATCTTCGACAGGAAGCCCGGTATAGGGTGATTGCATTTACTCTATTTCCTGCAATAGTTCGCTTGGCGATACTCCTAGAGCTTTTGCTAACCGCAAAATGTTTAATAGAGCTATGTTTCGCTCACCCCGCTCAATACCACCAATGTAGTTGCGGTGCAGTCCGGCTAGTTCTGCTAACTTTTCTTGGGAAAAGCCCTTTGATGTCCTTAGCCTGCGAACTTGCTCTCCAAATTTTTTTAGCTCTGGATTTTTTGCCACACGAGCAAGATATCGGTGAGTGCACTCCAAAATCTACACACTATAAGTGTGATTTAGGATTACATGAAAACAGCACGCCCATAATCCGACGAAGCAGACTTAACTTGATGCCATTACTTTAATTGCTTTCATTGGTACTCCGGGTAATCTAGGCCGTAACAAATAGATTGATGTCTAACGCTTTAGATACCGTCAGTCTGATGTTGGGTAAAATTTTACTCATGACAACCGACTTAATACCTTCGGAATTAGATATCAAGATTTGTTAAAAGTCTGCAATCAGACACTGACAGAGTACACATATTTATCTAAAATAAGAGACAATTTGACCCGGAAACTGAAGGTAAGAAAATGTCTGAACTTAGACAAAATTTAATTACCAGAGATTGGGTAATCATCGCCACCGAACGGGCGACAAGACCGGATCAATTCGCTAACAAAAAAAAGTCGGCCGCCGTAGTGCCACCGCACCGCGCCGATTGCCCGTTTTGCGTGGGAAATGAAGAAGACGGAACCTTAGAAACTTGCCGTTTGGGCGATCGCGCTGGCTGGAAAGTCAGGGCAATTTGCAACAAATATCCCGCCCTCTCCCCGACAGCAAAATGGATGAGGATATCATCGGGAATTCACCGCACGATGGCGGGAATCGGCGTTCACGAGGTAATTGTCGAACACCCGCGACACGATTTGACGACAGCTTTGTTGAGTGTTGAAGAAGTTGCCAACATACTTTTAGTATACCGCCAGCGCTATGTAGAAATTAGAAAAAATCCCCACATTGAAACAATTATTATCTTCAAAAATCACGGAGAAACTGCCGGAACTTCTCTCGAACACCCCCACTCGCAGATAGCAGCGACGCCCGTTGTACCCAGCCAATTTCGCAGCCGCATCGACGAAGCTATTAGATATTTTGATGACACGGGAGAATGTCTGTTTTGCCGAACTTTGGAAGATGAATTAGCGGCGAGAGAAAGAGTGATTTGTGAGAGTGAACATTTTGTGGCTTTTATCCCTTACGCTGCACTTTCACCGTTTCACACTTGGATTTTTCCGCGCCGACATTCCTCTTCATTTGATGACCTTACTGATGGGGAAATTACGGATCTTGCTGATACTTTGAAAACTGTACTGGCTAAGCTTTATTACGGATTGAACAATCCCGATTACAACTATACTATTCGATCGGTGCCGATCGCCGAAGGGGGAACAAAATACTTTCACTGGTATATCGCAATTATTCCCAGAGTCACCAAGCAAGCTGGATTTGAGTTGGGCAGCGGGATGTTTATCAATACTGCTTTGCCAGAAGAAAGTGCGGCTTTTTTGCGATCGATCGAAATTCCTAGCGACAGTAATTTCCCGCCCATCTAAAGTATCCTACATCACAATAGGTCAAATTTACTTCAAATTCGGGTGGAAATGCACGCAGGCAGTCTGAATTGCGAGTCTGTCTTGGGGGAGGAAAGTGATATTATTTGAGATTTGAGATTAAAGAATTCGGCATAACGGATGATCTAATGGTTTAGATCACCGGCCTAAAGTTGGATTCTTTTTTAAACTGGTATAACTTACGCTCTCAAGTTATGAACGTACAAATACTTATGGATTGTACCAAACTCACAATAAACTTTCGACATATTGCCAGCCGTCGTCGCTAAAAGTAGCTCTCAACATATCTCTAATTTTGGCATCGATCGATAAGAGTCCCTCGCCAGAGTCACCATTCTCGCCGATTTCGCAACTGTCATCAGACATATGTTCTTGGATGAGGGCCAGAGTATCGGCGAAATTAGCCAGAAAATAATGTTCGTGCACCCACGCTGTCGGATCTGGTATTGCTGCACTCCCAAAAGCTCGATCGACTAAATCTCTTTTGGCAACATCGTCAGTCTGGTTTTTCATCATAAAAATGGGTAGAAACCCCGTGCTTTTAGCACGGCTTTACATTTAATTTGAATCTCCTCGCGGGGTGGAGGGGTATGGTTGCCCCAAGGCGTGAGGTATGGTTGCCTCAAACTCCCATTTCTGGGGTAAAGTTAGCACGCGCCTTTGTTTAGTGAGCTTGCGCCGGCTAGCAACACTGTCGAGCGTGACCTTAAGACTGTTTAGTTGCAAGCGATAGAGCGGAAAACTAGCTTCGCATTCTCCGGTATCGTGACTCAAAAAACGTAGTCAGTAAAGACTTAGGCCCGTCAGGATGGCTTGTTAGATTTCTCTTTCAAGCCTCATGCCTTTAGACTGAGGTTCCTGACGTTGAGTTCGATTTAGGTAGATTTTGTCACTTATCCCATTTTAAGCTTAATTGTCAACACGATCGCGATCCAGATCGACCACAGCAGTGACAAATTTGTGTAGTTTGTGCGATCGCGATCCTAATTTTTTGGTCGATCGCGTGTTATTATACTCGCTCACACTCCGTGACCAAGAATTTTCACCTCTGGTAAAATACACTTGGAAATCATTCCGTGAACTCCTTTTTGAGGATTGTTGACAGCCTGCGTAATCCGAAAATTTACCGATAGCGAACAGAAAACATAAGCATCTTCCTCTTGGAAACCTGCAAACTTTTGCAGCCAATAAACCGTCTGTTTTACCGCCAGCTCAAACGCTTCATCTAATGTTCTACCAAATCCCATAATCACAATATGAGTGGGCGTTTCCGCAAACGGAAATATCAGAAATAAATCCTTGCGTAAGATGATTTGAATAGTCCCGTTCATCGAAGTTTCAATGGCAGTACCGTCAACTTCACCGTCTCCTTGTGCCGAATGTCCGTCACCGATTGACAGTAAACCGCCGCGCAGAAAAACAGGTAAAAATAACCGCGTTCCTGGTTGCAGTTCCTGATTGTCCATATTACCGCCGTAGCGCGCTGGAGGAATAGAAGAACGGTTGATTTCTGCATTGGCAACGCCGATAATGCCAAAAAAAGGATGCAGGGGAATCCGAATGCCGCTACCTGTGGGAAATTCAGCAGTTTTTTGCTCTAAATCTAGCGGAATAAACCGCAATTTAGGTTCGGGGAAATACTCAGGCAAAGCTCCCCATCCGGCGCGAATTGCATTAAATCCTACTGGTAAACTGGGGTAAACATCCTCAATGTGAATTTCTAAAACGTCTCCCGGTTCGGCATTGTTAACATAAATCGGGCCTGTCAGCAAGTGGGGCCCTGGCCCAACTTTCCGGTTGGGAGGCAAATTCTGACAAATATCTAAAAATTCGGGGGTGAGAAATTCGGGCGGCGCTTTGTCAGCAACATAATATCCTGAATAGGTTTCGATATCGATGCGATCGCCCGAATCGACAGTTAAAGCAGGTTCGATATTCGGAGAGAAACCGCCCAAGTGTACGGTTTTGCAGTTGGCTTTGAGAAGGTGGCGAGTCATGGGATTTTAGATTTTAGATTTTAGATTTTAGATGGAAGGAAGGGTGTTAAGAATGTTATATCGCAAGTCTCAAGCATTTTTGAGATTTTTTTTTAATGAACCACAGAGGGCGCAGAGGGCGCAGAGAAAGAGAATTCAGAGATATAGCCTTTCTCAGTAACATGAGGTGTTTTTGGGCATTGGGCATTGGGCATGGGGCATTGGAAGAGTACCTTACTTTCCTGAGAACCGCTATAAGAAGATTTCCAAAAAGGGTGGAGGTTTCTTTTATCGGAGATATTATACTAATTTCTTAACTTGTTGATAACCTGGGTAGTTTAAAATTGAAAATTGGTGGCGCGGGTTTATATGTATTTGGGTGGGGAGTTCTGTTTGGCTGGTGCAACCCGCCCTTACAAACTAATGACTAATGAATTATGTTAACACCATTGCCCAACCAAGTAGGAAATCCCAAAGGTTATTCTCGCAATCCCTGGTTTTTTGCTGTTTTGATTTTGATTGTCCTCTTGCTAGGTTTCCTTATGCAATCTTATCTTAACAAACCTCAGCTTTTAACCGATCCGTTTCTGCAACTTCCAACAGCAAACTCGGTGCGAGTTGTCTGGTTCACCGAGTTTGCCGGTACTCGCAACACGGTTGCTTACGGCGAAAATCTGAAGGAAATTGCGGCGGCAAATACTACCAAGCTAAGCCGCACTCGCGAAGACAAAGACTCGCGCATTTCCGATGAAATGAAACAAAGCATCATTGACAGCAATCCAATTGTCCGCGACATCTGGCGCCACGAAGCAGAAGTCTCCAATTTAAGGCCCGGTGCTCGCATTCCTTATCGAGTCACTAGCGAAAGGAAAGACGGCGCATCTGTCAGCAGCAAAGTTTTCACTCTTTCTCCCACACCAGCAGCAGGAGTTGCGCTCAAAATTCTCCTCACTTCCGACCATCAATTGATGCCGATGACAGCAGCAAATCTCCAGAAAGTAGCCGAAACCATTGGGAGAGTTGACGCGGTTTTTATGGCAGGGGATTTAATTAATATACCCGATCGCGCTTCCGAATGGTTTGACGAAAATCGCGGCCGCGCCTTCTTTCCCGCTATGCAAGGGCGCGCATTTTCCGAACTCGACAAAAACGGCATCAAAACCGTTTACAGCGGCGGCGAACTGATCCAACACGCGCCTTTATTTCCCGCCATTGGCAATCACGAAATCATGGGTCGCTTTGCAACTAACAGCACACTCGGTGAGCAATTTAATGATCCTTTTCCCCGCGTCGCTGCCGAGAAAATATACGCTCAACGTGCTGCCTCTTTGAATCCTAGTAATGACTCTTCTGTGCGGGAAAGATGGCTAAAAAACAATAGTTTTAATAGCGATACCTATGACGAGATTTTCAATTTACCGGGAGGCAAAAATTACTATGCTGTGACTTTTGGGGACGTGCGGTTAGTGACTTTGTATGCTACGAATATCTGGCGGACTCCGAATTTAGATCCGGGTGCGAGAGGCAGGTATCGCGAACGGGACGCAGATTTTAATAATTCCGAAAAATGGGGATACGGACAGCATATTTTTGAGCCGATTGTCAAGGGCAGCGCTCAATATAATTGGCTGCAACAAGAGTTAAAGAGTTCGGAATTCCAGCAGGCAAAATATAAAATTGTGATGTTTCACCACCCGCCGCATTCTCTGGGTGACAATATTGTACCTGCTTATACTGACCCTGTGCAAATAGTCGATCTCGCTCTCGATGGCGAGATTAAAATGGTGCGTTACGAATATCCGAAACAGCAAGATTATCTGATTCGGGATGTAGTGCCGCTACTAGAAACAGCGGGGGTGCAGTTGGTATTTTACGGACATTCGCACTTGTGGAATCGGTTTGTCAGTTCCAGCGGAATGCACTTTTTGGAGAGTTCTAATGTAGGCAACAGTTACGGTGCTTTTGTGGGGGAAAAGCGCCGATTTGTGCCGCCGGCATATCGGGAAGATTACAGCGCTATTGGAGACCCGAACGGATTGGAACCTGTGGTGCCGACTGTTGCGCCTTTGTTGGGGAAGGATGGGCGGCCGCTGCCGTATATTGATAGCAATGATATTACGGCTTTTACTATTTTTGATACGGGTAGTGGTGTTGTGAGTAGCTACTATTTCGATACGCGGAAACCGGAGTCGCAAGTGGTGAAGTTTGATGAGTTTAAGTTGAAAAATTCGCCATCTAGCTTAAAAATCCGTAAAAATTAAAAGCGATCGTTTTCATAATCGATAAATTAGTTACTCCTATGATAACTTAAGGCTTCTGACTTTTGCTATACTTAGGTATACTGTATCCCAATTAAACTTACCAAGTAGAGCGCGGTCATGCCTGAACTAAACCTCTTAGAAAAACCCGAAGAAGTAAGCTTTGATGAGGAAGATGAAGCTCTAGATTATGAGCTTGAATCTAATGGTAATTCCAAATCAGTCTTAGACGAAATTTCCGAAATAATTGTAGCTGGAAATGACTGGACGACAGCCACCATACTCGATCAACTTGTTCGTGACAATATTCAACTTAATCCAAGATTTCAAAGACGAGATGCTTGGGATATAACTCGCAAAAGCAGGTTTATTGAATCTATTTTTCTAGGATTTCCCATTCCAGATATAGTTTTGGCTTCTCAAGATAAAAAGCGCGGAAAATTTGTAGTTCTTGACGGCAAGCAACGCTTGCTTACGATTCTGCAATTTTATGGAAGGAGCGAAACTCCCAACGATAGTTTTGCTTTGAAAAACTTAGAATTTAGACCTGAACTCAATGGTTGTACGCATGAGGCTCTAAAAAACGATCTTCTCCATAGTTCTGTACTTGATGCACTCGATAATCAAACTCTTCGTACTACATTGATTAGGAATTGGCATACAGAAAGTTTACTCTACAAAATTTTTCTCCGTCTGAATTTAGAAAATACTCCGCTATCTCCACAAGAACTCAGGCAAGCATTGCATCCAGGTGATTTCATCAATTTTTTAGATGACGAATCAATTAAAAATCAGGCTTTAAGAAAAATACTTAAATCCCCAAATCCCGATCCTCGGATGCGCGATGTCGAATTATTACTGCGATATGTAGGATTCCATCATTTTTTATCCGATTATCGCGGTAATCTTAAAGTGTTCCTGGATATGACTTGCAAAAAGCTCAACAAGGATTGGAAAGAGAAAGAAACTGAGGTCAGATATACAGTTAGCCAATTTGAAAAGGCAGTGCAAACAACCACTACAATATTTGGAGAAGAAAATATATTTCGCGTGTGGTTGAGTAGTTCTAATACTTACCGAGGCAAGTTTAATCGAGCTATTTTAGATGTAATGGTTTTTTATTTTTCAGATTCAGTTATTAGTGAAGCTGCTGAGAAGAATCCGGCGGGTGTGGAAAAAGCTTTTAAAGAGTTATGTTCATCATCTAATAGCGAATTCAGAGAAGCTGTTGAGAAAAGCACAACTAGCATTCGCGAAACTCATACTCGTCTCTCACTGTGGGGCAAAGCTTTGTTAAAGGTTTTGGATGTAGAGTTTAATGTACCTGAACTCGTAGATAACCATATTATCTTTAACGGTTTGAGGTAAGTTATTAAGAGGTATGCCAAAATCCGTTAGATTTCGTACTCTAACCCAGCAGTTAAATAGGTTAAAAAAACAATTTTTTCCTAAGATTAATCCTCTAGGTTCATATTCCGAGCGGCAGCTAGCCTTAACTCTTGCCTACAGAGTTTTAGTTCATGCCGAAATTGAGGCTTATTTTGAGGACAGAGTTTGGGAAGCAGCCCTTAATGCTAAAAAGAATTGGGATAGTCAGGGTAAGAGTTGCCGTACTTTAATCTGCTTGCTTGGCTTTTCTGGTCAAATGATGGAAGCACCACCAGATACACTGACTCCAACTAAGGGAAGTAAAGCTTTGCCACCGGAAAAAATAAAAGTCAACAAAAAAATAGATTTAGCTATTAATAGTTTTAAGCGAAGCATTGACCAGAATCATGGCATCAAAGAAGCTAATCTTCTGGCGTTGCTTTTGCCAATAGGAATAGATACCGATGATTTAGAGCCTGCTTGGCTGGCTACCATGAATACGTTTGGGGAAGAAAGAGGTGTGGCGGCACATACTTCAGCTACATCCCCGAAAACTATTAGAAGCATAAATCCTATACATGAACTGCAGAGGGTAGAGCAAATTATTCAAGAACTTTTGAGGGTGGATGAGCTGATTAATAATTTAATGAGATAAATGAATAAACCGACACCAATTGTCAAGAGTTTAATCTTTTTGGTAGGCTTCTAGCCGGAACGGGCAAGATGCCCGTTCCACAATACTTTATTTTTTTGTGGCACAGGCATCTTGCCTGTGCTCAAACGGGCAAGATGCCCGTTCCACAATACTTTATTTTCTTGTGGCACAGGCATCTTGCCTGTGCTCAAACAGCTTATTCAGAATGGTGCAAAATTTCCGATTAAACCTTGTCTTTCGCAGGCGGAACCAAACCTGTTTTATTCAAACCCGCATCAATCTGCCTGAGCAATTTAAAATCGTCTTCGGGTAAAGAATTAACTGGCGAGTGTTTTTCCAGAAACGAGAATGCTTGCCGAAATTCACGCGGCCGGGAGTCGATCGCACCATCGAAGTGACAAGGTACAATTTTTTCAAAGTCCCAACTCGCCACTTTATCCACCCAATCGAGAGTTTCCCTGGGGGCGCGGTTGAGAATCAATGTCTGCAAAATCGGCGCGACAAACAACCGCCCCCCTCCCCGCAAAGCCTCAAACGATCGCTCCCAATGTGTTTTCCACTTGAACGGATATAACCCGAAATAAGCTTTCCTAGAGCGTTCTGGCGCTTCTCGTGCCTTGGCAAATACCTCCGACCACGGCGGCACTTCCAGCACGCTAGGGCTAAAATACATGGCAAATAAGGCGATTCTCTGCCACCCTTTGCGCCGATTTTCGTGGGTGTCTGCCACCGTGTCCGAGGCGCTGTCTTTGGCGTGAAATAGCAGCGGGTACGAGTCGAGTTGGACGATCGCGGGGGGATTTTCGGGAATGGAAACTATGGAATCTGTTAGCATCAGGGTGCGCGATCGTCTGTGAAATAACGCAACTTCAGCAAATCTGCCCAAACCGAGGTCCAGCGGGCCGAGAATTGCCCAGTCAAATTGATCGGCTAAGGGGGTGTTGCTGCTGTCAAAGGGCAGTACAGAGGTGCGTTTCGCGGGCAAACCCAGCCAACTCAGCGGCAAATTCACCGGGAAACTCCACTGCTGCGGGGCGACAAACACCTGCGCTTCGGGAAAACACCTCGCAAAGGGGCCGACAAAAACTTTGTGCTCGATGCCTGAAACCGTTGTCAGCAGGATGTACTTCACCTCGCCGTGCTCTGCTACTAACTCTTTTACCAAGCGGATGCACTCAGGAGTCGGTGCAACCGGGGCGTAGACGAGAAGGCCTTCGGGTTCTAGTTTAATTACTGTCATCCGAATCGGGACGACTACGTAGAAAATGCCTTGTAGTTGGTCAAAAGTCCAGATTGTGTCCTTGACTATTTCCTTGCGGATGGTGCGCCGCTTGCTGTAGGGATAGAGGGGGACGACCGGCCAAAAGGCCCAAGAATAGTCCCGATAATCAATCTGTGCTGATGTTGGTATGCCTTCGCCCTCTGCCACTGGTGCGACTCCTTGCCGATTTTTTTGTACGTGCGTGCGATCGAACTATTTTTATCTTATTTCACTCCTGTTGCGCGGATTCGAGGAGTTGAAACCGGGTTTCACCAGGCCTGGGTGCGAGAACTATTAAACCAACTGTTCAGGATCGATGCCTAACTCCCGCAACCGCGCCGCTAGTCTTTCCTCTCGCTGTTGAGAGTCTGTCAGTTGCTGTTGAGATTCTGTCAGTTGCTGTTGAGCTTCAATTACTTGCTGTTGAGATTCTATCAGTTGCCGTTCCGCCGCCGTTGCTCTTTCACCCGGACTCAAAATCAACCCTCCTTGGGCCGTAAACCACCGCAACCACAACCGATTCATACTCTTATAAGTGCCTTGCCACCAACCTAAACTCAACTGCAACTCAGGAATAAATAACCGCCCATCAATTAATTCTGCAGGTTCATAGTGACCTCCTACAAGATGAAAAGCTCGCAATTCATCCGTGTAGCGACTGAACACAAAATAGTAAGGAATCCGCAAAATTTGTTCATAAACTTGCCACTTAGTCGGCGGTTCCCCAGCTTGCTGAACAGTCCGCCCTAAATCTTCATCTTCAGTGCCCGGCGATAGCAATTCCACCACCACAAACGGATTTACCCGTTCTTGCCAAACTACATAACTCAAACGCATATCGCGCCCTTGATAAAGCCTTGGCACACCCACCGCAGCAAACCAATCCGGGCGTTTATGCCAGCGCGGTTGTGTTGCATCGTAATACAAATTTAGGTCACTGGCTGTAAAGACTTGTTCCGCATCCCATCCCGGCGGCAAAAACGTGAATTCCAAGAGTTGCGGCTGATCTAAATGAAATGTATCTGGCAAACCGGGCTCCTTTGGGTCTTCGCTAGGTAAATCATACATTGTTGGCAAACTCTGCCGGGGGTCTAAAGGCGGTTCAGCTTGAGCAGGCGGGTAAGTCGGGAATGTCATAATCAATTCTGAGGTTGCTTATCCTGATATGATTATAACCTTGTGAGAATGTCTTGCATTTTCAAAGAATTCCCATTAACTCTCAATCTCAAATCTCAAATCAAAACTCCAAAATCGATATGACTCAAAACTACCGCATCACTCTTTTACCAGGAGACGGCATCGGCCCTGAAATTATCGCTGTGGCGGTAGATGTCCTGAAACTTGTCGGTCAACAATTGGACATCGGCTTTGAATTTCAAGAAGCTTTAATGGGCGGCGCTGCTATTGACGCAACAGGCAATCCGCTGCCAGAAGAAACACTGGAAAAATGCCGCAACTGCGATGCAGTATTGTTAGCAGCTATTGGCGGTTACAAGTGGGATAATTTGCCCCGCGAACAGCGCCCTGAAACTGGATTATTAGGACTGCGCGCCGGATTGGGATTGTTTGCAAATTTGCGTCCTGCGACTATTTTACCGCAATTGGTTGATGCTTCTAGTTTGAAACGGGAAGTTGTCGAAGGCGTGGATATTATGGTAATCCGCGAACTCACAGGCGGCATTTATTTCGGCAAACCGAAAGGTATTTTTGAGACGGAAACAGGCGAAAAACGCGGCGTCAATACGATGGCTTACACGGAGTCGGAAATTGATAGAATCGGGCGAGTCGCTTTTGAGACGGCCAGGAAGCGGGGGAAAAGGCTGTGTTCCGTTGATAAAGCGAATGTTTTGGACGTTTCGCAACTGTGGCGCGATCGTATTATTGCCCTTTCTTCAGAATACCCTGATGTCGAACTTTCTCACCTCTACGTTGACAACGCCGCCATGCAGTTAATTCGCTGGCCGAAACAGTTCGATACAATTGTCACCGGCAATTTATTCGGCGACATTCTTTCCGATGCGGCGGCGATGCTAACTGGTAGTATTGGGATGCTGCCTTCTGCTAGTTTGGGAGCAAGCGGGCCGGGAGTTTTTGAACCCGTGCATGGTTCCGCACCGGACATCGCCGGACAAGATAAAGCCAATCCCATCGCCCAAGTTTTAAGCGCGGCAATGATGCTGCGCTACGCCTTAAATCAGCCGGAAGCTGCTAATAAAATCGAGCAAGCCGTTGTCGAAGTTTTGGATCGAGGTTATCGCACTGGCGATATCATGTCAGAAGGCATGAAACTCGTTGGCTGTCGAGCGATGGGCGATGCTTTAATTGAAGTTTTGCAAGGTTGATCGATGGTCTGGTAGGGGCGGGTTTTACGAATAATATTCGACGCACACACACAATCTCATAAACCCGCCCCCACACAACTAATAACCTTTGATTGAAGTTTTGTAAAGTCGATCGCATAGCGTGGTAGGGGCGGGTTTTACGAATAATATATAACGATTACCAACAATCTAGATAAACCCGCCCCCACCCCACCAATAATCCACATCAACCTGAAATTTGTATTGAATGTTAAGATGTAGGTGATGATTGTTTGTTGGGTTGGGCGGGTTTATGAGATTTTTTGTTTTAGGCAATTATGGTTGGTAAAACCCGCCCCTACAGGAATTGGGTTTTAATGTTCCGCAGTACATTGAGGGCGGGTTTATAAGATTATTAATTTTTAGCCCAGATGGTTGGTAAAACCCGCCCCTACAGGAATTGGGGTTTAATGTTCGGCTGTCAAAAGATGGAATTGCTCGGTATCAATGCGATTTGCTCGATACAAAACTTCAGCTATTTCCGAAAGCGCTAACACAGAATGTGCGCGATAACCGTTGGCCTGCATCTTATCTTTGACTCCCTGTTCGTGGTCGATTAATACCACGATATCTTCCACATTCAAGCCAGCCGATTTTAACTTAGCCGCGCCTTCCATTACGCTTTTGCCACTAATCAAAATATCATCGACTACGACAATCGTTTCTCCTGCCTGAAAATGCCCCTCAATCAATTTGCCTGCACCGTAAGTTTTCACCTCCTTGCGCGGGAAAATCATCGGGCGTTCCATCCGCAATGCTAAACCCGTTGCTGTGGGTAAAGAACCGTAGGGAATTCCCGCAATGCGATCGAATTTTAAATCCTTGAGAATATCTGCATAAGCGCTGACAATTTGGTGGAAAATCTGCGGAATTGAAATAATTTTCCGCAAGTCGATGTAATATGGAAATACGGCGCCGGATGCTTGTACGTGGTCGCCAAAAACTACGCAGCCGATGTCATAAAGTTGCAAGATTAAATCGCGGTGAGGTTCGGGTTGTAAAAAGCAAACATCGGGCAGCCACAATTCGCAAGTGGGGCTACCTTCGATCGCCCGCAGCCTCTGTTTATTAATACTATCCCGCAATTTCTCAATTTCTGGGCGTGGCTCTTTCTGGGCTAATAAACTTGGGGGGACTGGCAGCAGCAAACCGTCACCATTTGTGCTTAAACCGGCCGCCAGCAGTTGTGCGAGGTCGTTTTCTTCTGTGAGGTCATTTTCTTCGGCGATGTCTCCTTCGACTAAAATTAGGCGTTCTGGAGCTTCTTTGCGGATGCGAGCTAACATATCCGGCATTATTCCTACTTCTAAACCGAGTTTTTCGGGAGTTCCCCAAGTTTGAGAGAGTCGGACTAATTGCAAGTACAAAGGGTTTTTTGGCGTCGGGTATTCTTGCACAGCCGCCGCTGACGGGTTGGCGGTGGCACAGAGGACAAAAACTGTTTTTCCAGCGTATAACAAAAAAGGCGCTACTTGGTCGAATCCGGCATAGGGACTTAAGGTAATAGCGTCAACTCGCCAGTCTTGAAATACTATTTTGGCAAAGACTGTGCTGGTGTTTAAATCGCAGTGTTTGGCATCTAAAATTACTGGCAGGTGAGGGGGAATAATTGTTAAAATTTCTTGCAGCAATGCCCAACCGGCAATACCGAGAGATTGGTAAAAACCGAGGGTGATTTTGCAGGCACAGATTAAATCGGCTGTTTGGTCGATCGCACTTTTTAGCTTTGACAACAAATCAGTTACAAAAGTTTGAGTCTCTTCCCCAGTCATGGAAACCTGCGGGGGCAAGGTTTCTGGGTCGGGGTCGAGGGCTAAATACAGCAAACTTTGATTGGTTTCAACAGCAGCTAACAGTTTATCGAAAAAGTTGGTTCGATCCGTCATAGTGTGTTATGGAGGTAAGGGGAAATTAAAAAAGTGCAGATCAAAGTGGGAGGGGTGTTGTGCTGGAAGAAACCGATCCCCGTTGAAATTGAAATTAAGAATCTTGTGAACGAACCTGACGGTCAACTGAGTACAGTTAGACCGCAGGCTTCTTTTTCCTTTTTTTCAAAGGCTTTTTTGAGTGACGGAGTTCCCCCGCCACTTTCGTAACTCAGACCAATTTTTCTTATAAGTTTGGCTGAATTTTCATCGCGATCCAAAGATTCTCCACATTGACAAGAATGCCACCGTTCCGATAATTCTTTCGGGACTTTGTTGAGGCAGAGCCAGCAATACTGAGAAGTTCCTTTTGGGTCAACAAACAAAACGCTTTTACCTAGTTTCCATGCGACATATTTCAGAACGTTGGCGAATTGCCCGTGAGCAGCATCAAGCATGGATTTATTCAAACCACTCTTAGCTGACTGACCGTTAGGCAAATAAACCAAATTACCATTCTCAATATCAGTCTTGGGCTTGGCACGTCTAGTTAGATTTTTGACGCTCAAATCTTCAACAACTAAAACCTCACACTTGCTAAGTAGCTCATGTGCAGTTTTAAATTGAAAATCTAATCTAGCTCTAGCTACGAACTGATGGAGTTGGGAAACCTTGTCCTTGATTATTTTCCAAGGTTGAGAACCCTTGACTCTATTAGCTAACTTCGCTTGAAGCCTTGCTAATTTCTGAGCCGATTTCCTTAAAAATCTAGGATTCTCAACTCTTTCGCCATTGGAAAGATAGACGTAATTATTGACTCCCAAATCAATACCAACAGTGTTTTCGACCGTCGGTTGAATTTCTGCAACCGTTACGGGAACCGTTTTATCTTCTAGCGTCAGGGAAATATACCACCCATCTGCTTTTCTGAT
>NZ_JAUBUJ010000089.1:0-36964 GCF_036705405.1 Microcoleus sp. B13-B6 | reverse complement strand
CATCGTTTTTGTTTCTGCACGTAAAAGTCTGGTTTGTGATCACAAAAACATTGCTTGCTACTAACAAAGAACAGCCATAACCAGCCTCAACAAGCAAAGGCACGAACAGCAGAAAAAAGCAGTAATTTGACCGAAAAAGTCAGGCGTTTGCAGGATATTTTCAGGTAAATGCAGGTAAAGTGCACCCCCTGCAAATACCTGCACTTGCCTGACTTTATACTGCAAACGCCTGACTTTATACTGCACTTGCCTGACTTTAGCTGACGCAACAATTAGCTAATTTTTAGCGTTTTTAACAACAAGTGAATTGACTTAATAGTCAAGTTACGGTATAGTAAATTGAATTAAAAATCAAATTGAGCAAGTGTGAGAAAATTGGCAACACAGTAGCCGTTATGTCAGCCTTGGCAGTTGCATAAATTGCTGTTGTCGGACTCGCGCTTTGCAATCGGCTAAACTGTTATTGTCCGATCGAGCTTGACAGTCGGATAAAAATTTACCGCCTGACTCGGTTTACAGCAGTCGGTCGGTTTACAGCAGTCGCTCAACTTCCACCTATTAATGGCGGTTATAATTCACCACCTGATTAATACAAGCAGCAATCTCTTGCCGTAAGGAGCGATCGCTAATATATTCCCACAAAAAAATAGTTCGCCGTCCCTGTCCCATACCTTACCGCTCTTATTGAGGCATGGACGCTTCAGTAGCGACTCGCGAATCGAAACTGATTCCATATCAATAAGGTTTGAACTGCGGGTAAGCAATATGCTCAATATTGATGGGGGGTAGATATTTTTTGTCTGCACGTATTAGTCACGGTTTGTGATCACAAAAACATTGCTTGCTACTGAGAGAGAACAGCCAAAACCAGCCTCAACAAGCAAAGGCAGTCCTTGCACAAAAAAGCAGTAAAGGGACAGGAAAATGCAGGCATTTGCAGGATATTTTCAGGTAAATGCAGGTAAAATGCAGCCCCTACAAATACCTGCAAACGCCTGACTTTATACTGCAAACGCCTGACTTTATACTGCAAACGCCTGACTTTAGGGCACACCAAAATTAGCTAATTTTTTGGTGGTGGCTTCGATCGACGGTGCGGGGATTTCGGTAAAATATTTTGGGCAACGCGCGACCAATTCCTGAAAATCTAGGAAGTGCCGATCGCCGACAACCTCCACCACATCCGCCGCCACCACTTCACCACGGTCGATCGCGTCCTCCAAATCGCAATCAATACCCAGGGCAACTCCGGGCGAATTCCAGCCGATCGCCTGTTTGATTCTCTTGGCGAAGTGGTGGGCTGCTGGGAGTAGCAGTTCCTTGAATTGCTGCTGTTCGGTGTCGGATAGGGCGGCCCAGATTGCGTTTCGATCAGCGTGTCCCCGCTGACAGACCTCGGCTAATACGTTTTTGATGTCCAGAGCTGTTTGTCGATCGGCGGTGGCAATGGCATCTCGGACAAAGCCCAAACATTCGGCGTGGGTGGCGGGGTCGATCTGTACGGGCGATCGGGATTGCTGCGTAATTTCTAGCATGATGCACCTCCCTCCCAGCGGATTTGATGCGGCCATGCAAGCGTCTCATCCCAGACGCCGCCCACTTTCTCTATCAGCATTCGCAACTGAGCGCCGTCTGTGGTGGCAAGGAATCTTGCCCGCACCCATTCCCGCCCCCAACGCAAAACCCATCCCAGCCTACCTTTACTTGTCGGTGGCCCCATCTCTGCCGAAGCCTCGCCCGCCGTCGTATTTTCTGGGGTGGTTTTTGTCATAGATGGTTCTATTTGAGTATTAATAAACTCACAACCATCTATGACAGCATTTAAACTATATGGGGCGGAAGTTTCAGCCGTTTTTGTAGCAGCCTTTTTAGCTTCGACTTTTTGACTCATTCTGACCGCTGTCAGAGCAGAAAGTTCGTGCCAATTTTCGGGTAGGGAGCATACGCGGATGGGGCCTTTTTTTGTTAACTTTGTTGTGGCTTCAGGCTGGTAGTGGTAGGTATAAAGTCGTTGTTTATCTTCCCCCCTGGTTTGCCGACTGATTAGCGACACGCCGATAAGTCTCAAAAGTCGGTTAACGTACTTGATGCCGCTCTTGCCGGGATTCCCTAATATTTTTGCAACATCCTTATTTTTTCCCCATTTCAGAAACTCCTGGATTTCGGGAGATTCCTCAGACCAAGTGCGTTCGGGGTCTAAAAACTGCCTAAGCTTAAGCTCGCTAAGAGTCTTAAGCTTGAGCCAGCGGGAGCTATGGTCTGACAGCGAACTTTCCAGCTTTCCCGTCTCCCATTTGCTTCGCTGCAACAGTTCGGCTTCTTCTGGATTATTGAAGAGCCACGCTGTCTCTAGTTGCGTTAGGAGCGATCGGTCATCAAACCTGACCCGGTGTACAAATTGCCAATTCCAAAGTTCGGTATCCTCAATCCCCGGTAATTGGGTCTTAAGTCGGCATTTTTCCGCTTGGCATCTTTCGGGCCAGCTTGCTTTGTTGCTGCGGGATATTTCCTGTGCTTCCTCTAGGGATATGTCAGGAGCCTCGAAAATTTCCTGTGCCTCTTTTTCCTTACAGAGAATTTTGTTTTCTATGTGCCTCCCTGATTCGTCAATCCCGATCGATGGGCGATCGACTTCGTACCCATCTGCGATCAAAGCTTGCACGAGAAATTCTCGTAGCTCAGACTTCTCTAGATTCTCCTGTGCTTCAAAGTGGCAATAAGCCTGAAAAAGTGGATCTGAGTATTGGCGCTCAAGTTGGGCCTTGATATCCTCCATATATTCTTCGGCACCTAATAATCCCTTCTCAATGTCAATATTTAACTGAATTTGAAGGTTGATTTGATTGGCATAGTAAGAAGTGCGATCGGAGTTTTGAAGCCCAAAACCAGGACAGAGAATGGAAATTTGATTAAGTGGATGCCTTACGCGCCGCAGCATCTGAATCAAGGAATTTACACCCAAAACCCCGCAGAATAAACCGAACACGTCGGTACACCATTCGAGAATGCTGATGTCAATGCCGTTTTCAAGAGTTGGGGTATAGATAATCCAGGCCGGATTATTTTTCTCAATCCAAGCATCTGGGTCAGTTTGGAATTCAACCAGATCGGGGTCTGTCGAGTTTTTGGAGCAAACAAGCAAGCCCTTGCCGAATCTCTCTGTGAGAGTAATGGCAAGGGCTTCAGCTTCCGGCACAGAAAAATCGGTCGCTATTGCGGGGCAACCGGAGTTTTCTATGAGGTTGATAAAAGCCTGTTTTTCGGCGGCTGTTGGTTTCCCGCTCTCAGTCTCGAAAACGCGGACTTTCGGGCAATTTCCATTGTATTCGTTCAAATGCTTGATTACCCGCTTGTTCCCGGCAATTTTCGCGACCATTGAGACTGTATAGTCGGTGAGGTGTCCGTCTAGTAAGATAATTCGATCGGCATCCTGACACCCCTGACTAAATCGCTCTTTGATAGCTTCCCGATCGCGCCTCAAGGTGGAACTCATCAATAAATGCCTGAGAACGCTTTCTGCCTCGTCAAGAATTATTGTTGCCCCCTCAAAAATCTCAGGAGGAAGCTTGAGCAAAGAATCAAAGCACAGGCAGAGTCTGGCGTTGGGGTCTTTGAACATCTGATAACCGTTGTGAGCGTTGAGATGGTAAAACCCACATTTCTCGGCTGTCTGTAGCAGCAGACCGTTTCGACTCCCTAAAACGATGATTCTGCCTTCTGGATTACTGGCAATGATATCTTTGAGCCATTGAGTCTTGCCCGTCGCTAAACCACTTAAAATGCCCGTAATTGTGCCGGATGCTGGTGCGGAGGCGTGAAAATAGCGCGAGTTAAGGGCGCGATCTGGAGTATATTGCCGATTGCGTCGCCATTGGGCCTCAATCCTTAGCTTCTGGTAGTCTTTAGCTCCCGATAGAAGTGCATCTACATCACCGCCTGCCACAGCAAAATCATCGATCGCTTTATGAGGGCCGGGGAGAAGGGCAATTTTGCAGGTAACGTTAGCAAACAGTCGAGATGTAGTGCTGGCAGCTTTGAATTCTGGGGTTTCAAAACAATTCCCGTCGCGGTAGTCGAAGGTAAAAAATACGACACGTCCTTTGGTATCAAAGGGTTTAAGCGCTTCGTGCAGTTCGTGGGCAATTGCTTTTTGATATTGTGTTCCGTCGGGTTTTGTGATGGTTTCGCCACGCTCGGTTACTCTATAACCGGTTGTGATTCCTGGTAGACCGATCGCCGCCCATCCGCGAGAAATTAACAAAGCTGCTTTTTTCTCGCCTTCAGTGATGACGATCGGGCAACCGCTACTCTCAGCCCAATCCCAAAATCCAATCCATTCCCCGCCCAATCCAATTACAGGGAATTCTGGCATGGGTAAGCGAGCTTTTTCGGCTATCATCCTCCCAACTCGAACCGTAACAGCGGGGAAGAATATTTCTAAAGGCTTGCCTTTTGGCTGGTGGTACCGACGCTCTTTGCCTTTTTCATCTAACGCGATCGTCGCGCCTGTGAGTTGGCGAAAGCGGCCGTTCGCTATCCAGCCACCAGCAGCAGGGCCCGCAGGTCGGAAAATTCCTTTTGCCTTGATGTTTCCGTTTCTGGCATCCTCCGATGCTCCACAAAGATCGGAAAGGAGCCAGAATTTATTTTTGTAAAAATATCCTGCGTCGCCGATACACCGGGCAAGATTTCGAGCCGCTTCTAGGCTGATACTGCTGTTGTTGGTCTTATCGCTATCGGCAAAAATCGGCTCATATACAGCGGTTCCGATCGCAGAGGGGAAGTTTAGATCGTAGATGTCTTCGGCAACTCCCGATCGAACCACAACATCCTCATAGCAGCATTGATTTACATATTCTGCGTAATCTTTGCCAAACTTATCTAAAATTGCCGAGTCTTGACTAAAATTGCTTAAACTTGATAACTCTTGACCAGAGTTAGCTGAATTTGGTAAAATAGACACCATAGCTGGGTTCCTTGGAAGGTTGACCCGCTACACCTATATTTAAGAGAGGCCGCAAACTGTTCGCTGTCTGTTTGTAACTTGTAGACAAATTGCTAGCAACAGTAGATAGACTACGGTATATTGAAATTGTAATTATTTTTTCTTTGCTGGGCCTCTCAACAGGTGCAGCGATTTTTTTGACTTAAAGCGAGTGGAAATAATGCCTGCAAGTCTTACACTGCGATAGGTTTGGCATCTTCAAGATGTTTTTCTATGTGCTTTATATAAGTCTTGAGCGCTTGTTTGGTAAAGCTGGAACTAGAAGTTTCTAGCTGTGATGCTTTGCCTGTTACTAATAGATATTCGGCTTCAGTCAAGTAGACAGTTACCGAGTGTTTCCACCTTCGCGCCATTTTTCGTATCCTCGCTTCAGAGTTACCGACAATGATACTGTATCAATCGCAATTCTTGCCATAGATTTAGATAATTTGTCTCGATCGCGCGATATTGGCAAATTTTTGACCCAAAATCCCAGCATCCTCACTGCGCCGATCGGACAGCCTTCGCTCTTTTCCCTAAAAAATTAGTTAACAGCGTATATATCCGGGATATATACATCAGTCGATCGCCTATTGCTTTTTCTGGCGATAGGGTGTATTTTTGCAGGCTTATAAGCCAAAAAAAACACCACAGAATTGGATCGAGAAACCAATAGGCATCGGTGATTTAGCGTATTTACCACTTTACATAAAGTGGTATTTTCACCCCTAATAAAACCGTAAACGATCTATTTAATAAGTAGCCGATCGCCCGCACAGCCTCAACTCCCCACAGTCGCCGATCAACCGCGCCGCCATCTCTCCCACGGGCGATCGCTTCAATTTTGCCCGCCACCGTTGCCCCGGTTTCGGAGTTGGTTGTTGAGGTACTGCCAGATGTCGCGGATTTCTGTTTGAATGATTCGCATTTGCTCCCGCCATTCGTTGTTCTGCTGGGAAATCAGCCTCAGCGCTTCTTGATGGCTCCCAATTGCTGAAACCAGACCGTCAAAACGTTGAGCCAGTCGGTCAACGCGATCGGTGAGTTGGTCAATGCGATCAGTCAGGCGATCTATGGCTGTCGCATTGGCAAGAGTTTGAACTTCCAACCGCCCGATCGCCTCGGAGTTGGCAAAAGTCTGAGCTTCCAGCCTGGTCAGAGCCTCGGTGTTTGCCTGCTGCTGCACTGCGGTGGCTGCAAGGATTGCTTCTATTCGGTCTAATCGATCATTGGAACTATTCATTTACTTCTGCGTAATAGAGGTCAAGGAATGGCGCTCGGCATGGTTTGGGTTGAATTGTGACGTTTCCTTTGCTAGACATCTGCTAGATATTCGCTAGACATTAACTAGCACTTTTACTTGCCTTGCCCCGCTTGGCTGTTCCTGCAGTTGCTGGCTTGGTTGCGGTTGGCTCCGGTTCTGGTGGCTGCGGGTCGGATGTGCGATCGGCAGCATCTGCTAAGTCAGCCTCGGTATTTTTTAAAGAATGCCGCTTGCGGTACTCTGCAATCGCTTCTCCTAAAAGGATTGCTGCCATCTGGCTTTTGGTACGCATTTCGCGGTTAGCTATCTCATCTAAAGCTTCCCAAGTTTCATCGGGAATTACAGCATTTAGTTTTCTACTCATTAGTTCATATTCAATATCTCTCCTTCCATCATGCTATGTTCTGTCACCTTCTGTTTTGATTGTACTATGTGCAACCATGATGTGATGTGCTATGATGGCGAACATCAGAATCGATTCCAAATCGATTCTAAATTGATTCTCCCAAAGCAGGCGAAACTATGGAACTTAAAAACCAGGCTGTGATTGACGTAGAGGTTACAGAAATCGATTCCTCTCTCAGAGAATCGATTGAACGTTGGTACTCAGCGGCGCAAGTGCAGCGCATCCTTAATTTGAATAAGTCTGGGTTGCAGAAGGCGATTGCCAAGCTACAAGATATCTACGGCATTGAGCTTAAAGCCTTACGGCGTGGGGGTGCGCGGGCCACTCAATACTCTGAGCTTGCCCTGAAAGCTTGCAAACTACTGAATGCAGGAAAACTTAGCGAACTGCGAAAGCTGGTAGAAGCCACACCGACCGCACCTTCTGCGACCCCAGCCGGAGCATTGACAATCAACGAATACACCCCAGCATTGGATCAACGCATCACTCAACTTGGTCAAAATGCTGCAACTACCTCGGCATCCTTGAATCAGTCGGTTATGCAAGTTCTGGCTCAAATTGCCTCAGAGAATGAAGCGGCACAAAAACGTGATTCTGACTTAAGCCAAGCCAGAATCAACGCAGCACAAAACCGGGGCGCAGCACAAGGCTTGGCAATATTTCAAGCTGAACAGAAGGCACAAAACGAAGTATTAGCGCAATTGCGGGCTATGCAGTTAGGGGGAGTAGAATAATGGCTTTTTTTAAAGTGAAAGTCAGCCGGGAATGCAACACAACGAGAACCTTTAATGTTGTGGGAAACCGCCCACAGGAAGCTATACAGGCTGCTGCATTACAGTTGCGAGATGAAGGTGTAGCGGATGCTGTAGCGATTGCAGTAGTTGGTCAAATTAGTAGTTTGAGGGATTAAAAATGGTACGGATTATTAACGGTGTGGTGTTTGAAGACGGTAAACCCGGCAAACGGGTTATTAACACGAACGGTGGTAACTATGTCGAGAAAATCGAGGGTGATTTTATCGCTGGCACAGTTATCAACCATAAGCCAACACCAACACGCCAGGACTTATCTAAAAATGGCGATGCAATTGACGTGAAATCTGAGGAGGTTTAGGCGATGCTTGATGATGACAAAGACTTCGACAAAAACGTGACACGGCTGATGATTGGCGGTGCGTTATTGACCAACGCTCTTGTCTTTGCGGTCGGCTACGACACAGGCTATCAGTCTGGAGCAAAACGAGTCCCGGAGCCGACAATCATTCACGGCAACGTCACGATTAACAACAACAACAGCAACAATTTCAGCCAGCCGTCACCCGTCGAAAAGTAGGCGGCTGGCTTTGTAAACCTCTCCTAGCTTGCGCTGGGAGAGTTCTATCTAAGGAGATTGTACTATGGATTTTGGACGCAACGACAGCAGTAGCATAGCAATACGCAATCCCGCAGCCGGACACAGCCCCTATGTTGACGAAAAAGCGGGAGACTGGGGCGATGTAGAAGCCGACATCCTCTCTTATTTGAGCGATGTTAACAAGCTTGAGGCGATGGCGGACAAAGCTGCTAATGCCGAGCAGCTTGCCCTAGTCTTAGAGCCATTTTTGGATAACGCTAAAACCTATTTGGAGGCGATGGGAAAAATTGCCGACGGTCAGGTCACATGGACTGAAATCAGGAAACAATTCGGCTCCAAAGTTGCGAATGCCATCGCTAAAATCCGCAAGCTCAATGCGGAATTTGGGTCTGAGATGGAGCAACTAGATGCCAAAGACCGTGCAGCAATGCTGAAGATTGAAACCAAGCGTCAGCACGGACTAGCCGAGATTGCTTCTGAGCTCACAGGCGACTTACAGGCTGAGCTGTGGCGACACGAGAACAAGATGGAAGCTATCGCAAACAGGGGCGAGGTTGCAGAAAAGCGCCAAACAATCCAAGAATCACTTCGAGAACGCCGACAGAAGCTGCTCAGTCGCGCAACAGTCGGCTCGGATAAAGGGATTCAGGAGAAAGTGCCAGTGACTATTGGATCTGCCAGCAACAACAGCGCCAGCGTGTCGGCAACTGGTTCGCCTAGAGGATTTGGGGGCTGGTTTGCGAATGTAATGAATTTCAACAACCGTTAAAAGTGAGGGGACTATGCACGAAGGTTTTATCGGGGCAAGTCCCCTCTCTTTTGTGGGGGGACAGCACCAACAACAGCAACAGCAACAGCAGCAATATCAAGCTACAGCAGCACCAACAATTGACCAACCGCAACCAGAGGAAACCAACGCCGAACGCCAATACCGAGACGCTGCCAATCTTTGCGAAGTAGTAGCGCTCACGGTGTTAGGTTCGGCAGTGGTTTTTATGTTCCATTCAATGCAGGTTGCAGGCGGGTCAATTGTTGCAATTGGCATCTATCAGATTTACTTAGCAGCCAAGATTACCGGGCAATCTAAGCATCGCTTGCCTACTGCAATTGTCGGCGCTGGAGTGACGCTTGGCATGATTGCTAGCCTTGCCGAACCGTTATCTGAATCACAGCAGGTAGGGGATGTAGAGCCACGCTTGGAGATAGGCATCAAAGAAATTCAGACGGTTAAAAAACCTGTTTCAAGTAACTTTGATTACTTGCCTTCAATTGGGCTTGTCATTATCGTTTTCTGCCTAATGTTCAAAGCCAAAGGAGGGAGCAAGTAATGACACCATTAACCGAAAAACACGCTCAATTACTTAAGTCAAACCGCGCACTGCTTCTGACCTTTGAAAGACTCCCGGTTGGCGCTAAGTTGTCGGCAGTCGGTTTGGCGCTTGTGATTGGGATATATAGCGGAATAAGCGCCTTGACCGGGACGGCTAGCAATCGGGTGCAACTCTGTATCCGCAACAAAAGTGCTTTGCAATGCGTTGATAAGGCAGGCAAACCCTACATCATGACCGAGTACCACGCAGAGAAGTGGAAAGCAAATCCTCTAGTAGTTGTTCATAAGAAAATTCCTGCAACCAATCCACATAAAGCGTTGTGGATGGCGCTTTGTGGATGCAGTTTTTGGGTTGCGGGTGTTGGCGCTCGAAGCTTGCAGAATTCCGAACGCCAGCTTGCAAACTACGAGGCAATTGTAGAGAAACGCGACCTCGCAAAAGGTCAACTGGCGGCTCGTACTGAGCTGCTGGAAGATTACCGGGCAATGAGGATTAAAGAAGTACAGGCCGAGGGCGATGTGGAGGCGGTCGCGAATGACTGTGCGGTGGTTTTAAAACAGTGTGAAGTTTTGGGTGAAGCCGATATCAGAATTGCTCAAATGGAAGCTGAGGAAGCAGTTTTTGAGGCAGAAACTGCGGGTTTACCAGAGGATAAAAAGCAAGAATATATCGACTTTTTGCGGAATCAAAAAAATCCCTTTCAACTTCGGCTGACTGGGACGCAAACATTCGACGGCATCAATAACCCTGGTGACAAAGTTGAATCTGATTCAGCGCCCGCCATCCAGTCAAACTCCAACATTGAGATAGCTCATCAAATAGCAGCCAAAACCTTAAATTCTTTGGTGGCAATAAACAGTTCGATTTTCCTAGCAGCCCCTACTCGCTGCGGGAAAACTCGCACTCTGCGTAAGTGGCTAAAGGATTTAACAACCCGATTCCCAG
This sequence comes from Microcoleus sp. B13-B6, assembly GCF_036705405.1. Taxonomy (NCBI): domain Bacteria; kingdom Bacillati; phylum Cyanobacteriota; class Cyanophyceae; order Oscillatoriales; family Microcoleaceae; genus Microcoleus; species Microcoleus sp. B13-B6. Next base: position 26,681 of record NZ_JAUBUJ010000089.1, on the reverse strand, counting down.
AGGCAGAGATTTACGTCATCGCCCAGAAATACGAAGATTTTCCCGGCGTTCCGAGAAATCGAATCATGATATTTGACCCGCTACTTCCAGACGAGTCGATGAAGTTTCTGGATGAGGTTTACGAGAAGTTGCAGCGTCGGAAATCTAAGCCAGCAACCGAGGAAACCTACCGCAACCGACCAATTAAAATAATCCTTGAAGATTGGTTCGCCACTTACCAGTGCTTAGTGCAGAAACGAAACGCGCAACTGTGGGAAGAGAAGGCTTCCAAACTGGGAAGTATAGCGACCGTAGGGGGTCAGTATAATGTCGGCTACTTCATCTGTACGCAGACTTTCAACATCGCATCTAGTGGGGTTGCGGACAGCAATATTCGCCTTAATTTAGCCTTGCTAGCTCAAGGTTTAGTACGCACTACGAGCAACGGTGAGGAACAAGGGTCTTATGGCGTAATCGAGCAAATGTTAAACAACTCAAACGTCATTGCCAGTAAGGAAACACGGGATAGACTAACAGCGGAATTGAGCCTATTAATCCCGGATTCTATGGCTGAGCAAACGCCGATTGTTCTCTCCACGATTGGGAATCCCGTATTAGGTTTAATGCCACAAATTGAAGTGAATACCTCATGGATTGATGGCGGTTCCGAGGCTCCAAATAACATCTTTGATAGTTCATCGGAGACGGGTAACAGCGCCCAAAAAAACCAGCTTTCTGACGCTGAATACTGGGAGCGTATTTACAATTTGGAGTTCAATTTGGGGGATAAAAAGCAGTCCGATAGTCCGACGGAAGATGGCACATCATCGGATAGTGAGTCCGATAACGAGATTGAGTCCGATGAGCCAGAACCGTTGCCAGACAAGCTGTCCGGCTTTGTGTGGACTGTCCGAGCCGTCAGTCAGATGTTCCCTAATGTGGCTCCTGAGCGTTTATTTTCCTCGGTATCGGACGCTGCTCTGTCAGGTGCAAATATACGCCACATTATTAAGTCAGTTTTAAAGTGTGGTGAGAAATACGACCATCCAACACGCAGCTATACAAGGCACGGAAAAAGCCTCTTAAAGTGGCTAATTGAGAACTACGATAATGGCGAGATTGCACAGTTGCCAAAGATTCAAGAATTTCTCAGGAGTAGCACCGATGCTCAGTAAGTTAATCCGCGTTATTCCCGACTTTATTCTCAACCCCATCTACGACGCAATCTTTGCAGAGTTTGTAAGACGTGGAAATATTATCTTCTCTGATGACTTAAACAACCATGACTACAACTGAAGGAGAACGAAACAATGCCAACTATCAAGCAGTACGAACATTCCGGCAATCCACCAATTCCTGATGAATTAGCTACCTGCATTGCCTTCTTGCAAGCTGCAAAACTCAGAGCCGAAGCGCACATCTGCAACCCATTTACCGATACGTCGTGGCTGGAGGAACCCGAACAGAAATTGATAGACACGGCCAGCGTTTCCATTGATGTAGCTGTGCAGAATTTAGAAGCGTTAAGGGAGGCTCTGAGAAGGGATAAAGATGAAGATGAGTAAACCCACCAGCACCTTCCTAATCTCTGTCCGTCCGACTTGGGCTTCTGCCTTTTTCCTTGACCGCGACCCGAAAACAATCGAACTCAGAAAAGGAAGTTTTGGAGCATCCCTAAAACCGGGCGATAGGATTGCAATCTACGCCACCTTGCCGACTGCGGAAGTATTGGGAATTGTCCGGGTTCTGAAGCGTGAATCTCTGTCGATCGATCGACTGTGGCGGGCATCTGAACAAGGCAAACTGGCAAAAGTATCGCGCCAACAATTTGACGCCTACTACAACAATCAGGAATTGGGTATTGGGGTTTGGGTTAACAATGCCGAACTCTTGCCACGCCCGATCGCCCTTTCCAAACTTCGCCAAAACTGGGGTCATCACTGGCAGCCACCGCAGCAGATTCAACAGCTAACCCATGAACAGATCGCCGCACTGAACATCGCCCGCTGAACATTGACAACATAACCGAGCGCTACCTTGTCACAGATGAACCGAGCCGGACTGTGTTAAGGCTGATTTGACAGAACGAAACCAAGTAGTAATAGGAGTCAGAAATGGAAACCCTGCAAGATGTGCTGCTACGGATGGTAAAAGAGCATCTAGAACGAGAAGCCCAACGAGAGCGCGACGCCGATCGAGACGCCGATCGAGACGCCAGCCAGCCAGCCAACCCTACCAAGCCAGCCCCATGAAGAAATATAAGCTCAGTCACATTTTTATTTACCACGATTACATTGTGAGTATTTTTGTCGATGGGGCGTGGGAATTAATTTGCTCAAAGTATTACTTCCGCATCGTGGACACTTCTGCCAATTCCGCCTTGGCAGAAGCAGCCGCCAAGGCAGCGATCGATCAATACTCCTGAAGCGCGATCGGGAGTTGAGGCGGCGAAAGCAAGGATTGATATCTGGGTCGATCGGGTAAGCGAGCAGCGGTAAGAGCAAAACAAAAGCCCTCTGGTACATACCGGGGGGCTTTTGCTTTGGATGCGTCGCCGCTGCGTGAAACGACTTATCAATTCTACCGATCGCCCAAGCTCCAGAGCCGCTATACTGCGGTAATTGGGGCAAAGACTCATTGCCAATTACCAATTGCAAATTACCCATCGTGTAAAAAAGCTCCCTTGACATTTTCGGTCGGGGAGCTTTTTTGTTTTGGACGATCGTCTCACTCAGGTCTAGGCACGGGGCAATGAAATTTATCGTCATCCGCAGCCATCTTTTTTATCCGCTCCAGCACTGCCAAGCAATCACCCAGAGCGCGATGCTCGCCACAAAGAGGATGCCATCGGTAGCCTTCATGGTAATCGCTCCAGTCGCCTGCCCATTGCGCGTGCCAGTTCATCACGCACTCATAGCGCCTGCTTAAATTGAAGCTTTCTAGATTGTGCAATCTCCGGCAGTAATCTAGAATTGTTATGTCAAAAAAAGCATTGTAAATCAATACCCGCTTATTTTTCAGCGCCTCTACAATCTGCGGATAAATATCAGGAAAAGAGGGCGAATCTGCCACCATCTCGTCACTAATCCCATGAACTGCCGTTACGTCTGCCGGAATAGGAATCGTGGGCTTTACGAGCGTATTTAGTAGCGCTTCTCCTGTCGGGTTAATAATGGCAATCTCCACAATCTCAGCATTGTGCATCCCGGTTGTCTCGGTATCCAGAATTACCCAGTCATCCCTGGTCAACTCATCACGAGCCCAGCGTACAGCCGCGACTCTATCCTGTTCAATCAGCCGTTCTCGGCTGTTGTACCAGTCGTTATATTCGCGCTTGATTCGAGCTTTTTCGCGGTTAGCGGCAAGCGTTTCGAGTTGCTTTTCTGTCGGCTTTCTTTTTGGGCGGCAAGACTCTGGGTTATCGGGGTCATAGAGCAAAACGTCGTACTTTTGCGCCCTGATAATTCCGACTGCTTTTAGGGGCGATAAACCCAGTTCTGCGAGCTGCTTTTTGGTTTTGAGATTTTGAGAAGGTTCGCCGGGTTTCCCCCACCATTTGTACTCATCCAATTTCTCCATCGCCACCCCCTAAAATCTCCTCAATTTTCGAGATAGTATCCTTCGGCAGCCTTACGTCTTTATTGTGCTTTATATCTTTGATCAACTTGGTATCTTTGGCTAGCAGACTTTTGAAAAAGCTGGCGACTTTACCGGCTTTATCCGATAGGTCGATCGCAGGTGCTGGGTTCTGTTCGGCAGCAGGTGGCGGATTCTCTTTAAGTTTTGCCAGTTCTGCCAGTGTTCGATCGAGGTCGGCTTGGAGTTGCGCTCGATCGCGCGTAACTTCTTCTAATTGCTCCTCAAGCTTCCATTCTCTTTCTCTGCCATTGGCGATGATAAAAGCTTGAGTTTTGATGCTTTCTTGGGCTTCCTCTAGCTCCTGCTGTGCTGCTGCGAGTTCCTGTTTGGCTGCTGCAAGTTCGTCTTCAGTTTGTTTGAGCTGTTGCCTGAGCGCTTCGTCATTGGGGCGATCGGTCAGGCAGCGGACTCCCCCAGCAATTCAGCCTTTAATTCTGCTTTGAGTTCCGCTCGCAGTGGCTTAATGATTTCTACAATACGCTGTTCCAAGCTGCTGTCTGACAATTCTTGTCTTACGTCAGACGGCTGTTGTCTGACTTCTGCGGGTGAGGGTAGGACAACGGAGCCATCAGACAGCGCCGCGAGGCCCGCCCGCATAATGTCGATCAAAGTCTTAGAGCGATCGCACCCGTGGTTATTATTAGCCGCCGGATAACGCTCTTTCCCTAGATTGTCGATCGCCTCCAACACTTCATCGGGACAGCGAAAAGTTAGTGATGTCGAAGCCATTGTCTTACCTCGGTTATATATGTATGACACTATTGTATAACACCCGTCGCCGTTTGTATGACATATAAGCAGAATTTGTTATACAGTCGTTTGTCATACACCCTGCTTATGTCTAACAAATTAGTCTTACAAACGCTTGACAAGTGTCTAACGTCTTGTTAGTGTGTAAGACATAAGGGTAAGACAAACCCAGACGCCACATTGCTACAACTACCACTACACAACACATAGGACGCCACAATGATTAACGTACTCGCCGCCAAATTCAATCAAGTTGACGCTTCGATCGCCGATACTCAGTCTCAAATCACCGCTCTCCAAACCAAACTGAGCGAGCTTCAAGATTACCGCCAGCAGTTGCAATCAGTCGAGCAAGCTTGCGAATCGGCATTGAGTCAAGTAGACACGGCATTGATGATGCTGCACCACGTAGACGCATCACAGGTCGGGACTTTCAAAGACGCGATCGACATCAAGTTTGCAACTGAGGCGATCGGCATTTTATCCCCAGCCGACACTGCACCGACGCAGCCGATCGAGCCGGAACCGACTGCACCCACAGCACCGGAACCAGCCGCGCCAGATGTTGAGCCAGCTATTGATGTCGAAGTCACGACCGCCACAGATACACCCGCCACCGACGAGCCGATCGAGCCAGCGGTCAAAGCAGACATCGAAACGCTACTCAACAAAATGTCACTCGCTGACATCCGTAAGCTTGCTAAAGCCAAAGGAGCGGACGCGCGGGGCAACCGGGTCAACATCGCAGCGAGGTTAAAGAAAATCGTCACAGAGTCTGATATCTGGAATGCCACCGCCTAACCCAGATTAGCAACTAAGCCAAGTGTAAGACCACAACCTAACTCGGTTTTACACTTGCCTTACTTTTGTCTTATTTTGTCTAACAATTTGTCTAACTACTATTGACAATTGTCTAACAAACTGCATAATGTAAGACATACAGGTAAGACAAGCTTACCCAAAAACAAACCACCGCCCAAAGTTTACGAGGCCGCAGGCGGTGGCTAGCCCCTAACAGGACATAACCATGAACGTAACACAGACCGCACCCAAACCAGCCTCCACAGTCAAAATCTGGGAAGATGCCAGCCCTCTCGCTGCGGTAGGAGATGTGATTCGCAAAGCATTTTGCCCGATCGCCCGCGTAATAGGCAAGGAAATTTTGGCAAATGGCTGCACTTGCTTGATCGTCTTTTTCCCTGGCTGCCTCGATCATCACAGTGAGGAATGGGTACTCGAAGCACCCGCAGCCATCGCCACAACAACACCCACAACAACAACCGGAACTAACGGCGATGAACCCCCAAACCGTGGCGACAACAGACGCGGGCGTGTGCAGCCAGCAGCCAAAAAATCACAGGATCGTAATAGTGCCGAACTGGCAATTATTCGGGAGGAATTAGCTGCTATTGGAATCAAGCTCGGCAAGCTGATTTCTAGCCGGGAAGATATCAAAGGTTGGTTTGTAGTCTGGGAGGGTTCACCCGCCGCGCTCTATTGGAGCTCTGGGAATGGCTGGGAAATCAGCACCCGCAAAGGGCAAGCGGAACTTACCGGAAATTGGGAAGGTTTCGATCTGATAGAGCATCTCGATAGCAATGGGATCGAACTTCCCGAATAGTCGATCGCGCCCCATCTGCAAAAGGATGGGGTTGCTTTTTCCCCCAGTGTTCGCGTAAACTACAATTTACGATGGCATGGGGGTAAAAATGCGCCCGCCCAAGGTGGACGGGACTGTGGTGTCTAAGCGGCTCTGTGTTTTAGTATCGCTTGTTGCGCCAAAGCTGTCGCTTGATTTTCTGATTCCAGAATCAAGACCGGAATGTTCTCGCCGGCCCGCTAGGTTGAGTCGCCGTGCCAGAACTGCCGCGTGATACTGAAAATGCCCGCTAACAATTTTGTATCCGCTACTGTCTCGCACCACCACGGGGGGAATTATGAACCCACCGATCGCCAGACGCTCGCTCGCCAGCAATTTCTAGTTCGTTGCGATCTTCGTTGCAGACTGGCACATCAGAAGTGATGCGCTTTACCGAGACTAACGAGAGCATTAGTTTCTTGGCGGAGATCGGCTTAGCCGTAAGCACTCTCCGTAGTTGGTGCGGTAGCGTCGGTGTGGCGATCGGTTCTGGGGCGGTCGGAGTTTTTTCGGGCAGTGGTTTTGGTTGTACTAGATAAATACTAGCACTATGCCTAGTAGACATTTAGTAATTAAGCTAGTTTTTGTGTCTAGTATTTCTCATGAGTCAATGCTAGTATCTTTGTCTAGCTTATGTACTAGATACCGCTAGCGATGGGAGGGTTCGCTAGCGGTCGGGCAACTGTTGCTGATAGTCTTGGAGCTCGCTGAGTTTGGCTTGTAGCGCTGCGATTTGGGCATTCGTGGCGTCAATTTTTGAGGCGATTTGAACGAACTTGTTAGCTAACAGAGTCATTGTTCTTTGTCCTTTGGTTGTGGGTGCTGGTTGTGGAGCGTATGTAGCGAGCGGTTTGTGTCGTTTCCGTTTCGCTATATTTGTATACTAGCATGATGTCTAGTATTAGTTAGCATAGACACTAGACACCAAGCCCAATTAAGATGCTAGATAAAAAGCTAGAGGCGCTAATTTTAAGCTAGCGTAATACTAGACAATTAAATAGCATTATGCTAGACTGCGGCTAGTTTATTACTAGACAAGACTATGACGAGCAAAACCAATAAGCCCGAAACCCCTACAAATAAAAGGCTTCAACTCAACTTGAGACTGGACGGACGGGAGGATTTGCTAGAAGCTATCAAGGCCACCGCCGAAACCAACGGCTTAAGCGTCAATTCTTGGGTTGTGGGGTTGCTGGAGTCAGCGACGGGGATGAAACCTGCTAGTGCAGCGCCGACAGGTGGGGATTTAGAATCAACCATCGCCCCCCTGCTAGACAAGTTGCTAGCAGAGAAGTTAGCCAGCTTTGAGGAACGGCTGGGAAAATTGAGTGCCTGAGCGAGGGCAACGATGAATCGCTCAGGCTTGAATTGCAGGCTGATGTAGGTTGGGTAGAGCAAGAATTGAATGAGGTTCGCGGCGATTGCCGAGTGCTCAAGGAGGAACGCGACGAAGCCCGCGCGGACTACGCCAAGCTTCTAGAATCTAGTACCGCAGTGGCGGACAATCTGCGAGAGGATATTCGGCAATTGCGATCGCAACTCGAAGCCGAACGCGCCGATCGCCAGCAAGTCCAAGCTGAACTCTCCGACCTGCAAGCGCAACTTGCAACACTGACAGCCGATCGTGCCGCTTCCCAAGCCGAACTCCGATCGCAACTTGCAGCAGAACGCACCGATCGCCAGCAACTCCAAACCGAATTAGCCTTCCCACGGGAAGAACTGGCAAAACTTAAAGAAAATCCGTCGCCTGCTGCCGAACAGAACCCGCCACCAGCGATCGAATTACCAGAGGCCGCCGACTTGCTCAACCAGTTGAAAGCTAAGCGGAAAAAGTCGAGGGCGGACTTGGCAGACGTTGAGGAAATCTTAGAAATCCTAGGGCGTCGGTTCAGTACCTGGGGTTGACAAAACGGCTCAGCTATGCATAACTAAAATTGACGACCCGATTAAATGTAAGCGCTCATTACGGAGTAAAGTCTATGCGTCCTCCTTTGTGGCACCCCCCAGTAGAGCTATCAGATTCAGAACAGGTAATTATTAATCGCATCAAAAAAGCCAAGCTTTTTACTTTTCTTCGCCTGAACCGTCTGTACATATTCAATGATGAGTTTCAAGAAGAACTTGCCACAATTTTTAAAGACAGCACAATGGGCTACTGTCCCATCGCACCAGCACAATTGGCTTTAGCCACTATTCTCCAAGCTTATATGGGGATTTCTGATGATGAAGTGATTGAAGAGCTAGTCATGGACCTCCGATGGCAATTAGTTCTGAATTGCCTGAACTGCGAAAAACCACCATTCAGTAAAGCCACTTTAATAAGATTCAGAAGCGCCTTAATTAAAAAAGGCGTTGACCAGCGTTTAATTGACCGTACTGTAGAAATTGCCAAGCTCAAAGGAGGCTTTGGTTCGGCTCAGTTAAGAGCTGCATTAGATTCCTCTCCATTATGGGGTGCAGGTAAAGTAGAAGACACCTATAATCTCTTGGGTCATGCTCTGCGTAAGGCGTTGAGTATCATAGCTGTACAGCAGGGGTGGGGGCTGGCAGAAATAGCCAATGAAGCGGGAGCGGATTTTGTCAATAGTTCCAGCTTAAAAGCCGCATTAGATTTAAACTGGGATGACCCTGCCGAAAGCCAAAATGCCTTATCAACTATACTAAACAGCCTGAATTGTGTAGAAGAATGGATGCAACAGCAGCCTAATCCTGATGAAATAGAAGAGGCACAAGCTCCTCTCCAGGTTGCCCGATTGATTGAATCCCAAAATGTGACAGTAGACTCAATGGGAGTGCCGAAGTTGACCAAAGGAGTCGCTAAGGACCGACGCATTTCTATTGAAGATCCAGATATGCGGCATGGACGAAAAAGCCGCTCTCAAAAAATAGATGGTTATAAACGCCATATTCTTAAAGATTTAGATATAGGGGTGATTCGGGCTGTGGCTGTAACCCGTGCTAATACACCAGAATCTGCTGCCACTGTTGACTTAGAAGTTGACTTGAAAAGACAAGAGGTTCAGTTACATGAGCTACATATTGACCGAGCTTATTTATCGAGTCATTGGATAAAAGAACGCTCCGAACAATTACAGATATTTTGTAAGGCATGGCCGGTAAGAAACTCAGGACGATTTGATAAAAACGCTTTTGTTTTTGACTGGGAAACCCAGGTAATTAGTTGCCCCAATCAAATTATTATGCCGTTTGAACCCGGTAAGGTCGTTCATTTTCCCAAACCGGAGTGTGCTGCTTGTCCCCTGAGAGAACGCTGTACTACGAGTAAGAATGGCCGCAGCATATCTATCCATCCCGATGAAGTATTGATGCAGGAATTACGTCAGCGTCAATCTACCTCAAACGGTCGCGCACAACTGAGGGAGAGAACGTCTGTAGAACACTCTCTAGCTCATATCGGACAATGGCAGGACAAACGTGCTCGTTATATTGGACAGCGCAAAAACCTCTTCGATCTCAGACGAGTGGCTGTTGTCCATAATCTTCATGTCATTGCTCGAATGAATGAGGTTTTACCAATACAACAGGCCGCACTGTAGCTGAATCAAGCAGGTAGATACACATTTGCTCGGTTTGGTCAAGTCTTTTTACTGAACCGACGCCCTAGGGGGGGATATCAATTAAGGTATGCAAGAAATTTGGACATATATAGAATCTTGGCTTTATGCAAATGCCCCCAAAATGCTCGACACTTTGCAACCTGGAGCTTCTGATACTCAAATCAAAGCAGCAGAAGATTTTCTCTGTATTCAATTCCCGGCAGAAGTTAAGGCTTCTTATCGTATTCATAACGGGCAGTCAGATGATGGCTATGGCTTTTTAGAAGGGAAGGAATTTCTCTCTTTAGAGCGTATACAAGAGGAATGGGCGGTGTGGAAAGAACTTTTAGATGCCGGGCAGTTTGAAGACTTTAAAAGCTCCCCTGATGCAGGTATTGGCTCTGATTGGTGGAGTCCACAGTGGATTCCGCTAACCTATGACGGAGCAGGTAATCATGATTGTCTAGACTTGAATCCTGGTGACGGTGGAAAGCGTGGACAAATTATTACAATGTGGCACGATGAACTTGAAAGGCAAATTGTTGCGCCAAGTTTTAGGGAGTGGTTGGAGCAATATGCTGAAGGCTTGAAATTAGGACAGTTTGTTTTTTCCGAGGAAGACGGAGGTATAGTCAACGTAGATGATATGTAAGCTGCCACGTCAACTCACTGGGCAGACTTGAAAGGTTTTTGACAATTAGCCTTACAAAAGTTTACAACGTGATTCAGAATCTGAGAAGGAAGAACTTAACCACGAATTAAAGGCATTGTGGATGCGATCGTAGATTCTTTGGAATAGTTAATTGAACTCAACCGATCGCCCGAGCGCCCAAAACAGAAAACCCCCCGGCGATGTCGGAGGGTTTTTTCACAATGGGTAATCGATAACTGGTAACTGGTAACTGGAATCACCCTTTACCCTAATTACCAACACTATAAACGGCTTCAGGAGTTTTGGCGCTCGGTTAATTCGATTCGCACTTTTTTATTTTTTTCTCGTGCTGAAACTTTTCTGCTTCCCAGCCCGATCGAGAAGCGGGAGATTGCAAGTCCTCCTTTTTCCCGCCGCTTTGATAGTGATGCTGGCCCTTTACAAACTCAAAATGAAATTCTTGATTTTCCATAATTCTTGCTCTCGTTTATGTTCAGCGGGCGATGTTCAGTGCGGGCTCGAAAGGGCAAACCATGCAAGTGACCAAAAATGGGGTTTCCTCTTCTAGCTTTTGCAGTTCTTCCCCACTACAGGTTTCATAGAATATTGCGGGAATATTCTGCAAGTATTCGTGCGGGGTATCCCGCCCACAGTTGGAGCAATGATAATATCCCTCTGGCAATTCATCGTTTTCCATTAGTTAGCCCCTCCTTTTCCTTTCTGGGCTTCGATTTCCTGCAACTGAAGCTTTATCTCCTCAATTGCCTGTGCGGTATCCATCAATCCAATTTTGATATCTACTTTCAGTTTTTCGGTGGCTGTATCGATTCTGTTTTCTAGGGCTGCCAGTTGTTCTAGCCTTTTAAGTTCCACTTGCTCCTCCTTTGATGAATGCAATCTGTTCATGGGTTAGCTGCTGAATTTGCTGCGGTGGCTGCCAGCGATGGCCCCAGTTCTGGCGAAGTTTGGAAAGTGCGAGCGGACTGGGGAAGAATTCGGCCGCTTCTACCCAAACCCCAATTCCTGATTCCTGTTGGGCATAATAATCATGGAATTGCGCCCGCGATACTCTTGCCAGTTTGCCTTGCTCCGATGCCCGCCACAGTCGATCGACAGTCAATGATTGGCGCTTCAGAACCCGGACAATTCCTAGCAGTTCAGCAGTCGGCAAGGTGGCATAAATTACAATAGTATCGCCCGGTTTTAGGGATGCTCCAAAGCTACCTTTTCGGAGTTCGATTGTTTTGGGATTGCGGTCGAGGAAGAACGCATCAGCCCACGTCGGACGGACTGAGATTAAGTATGTGTTAGTCACTTTTTTTACCCCCCTTCAATCCTCTTCCAGCCCAACTCTAGAAACTTAAAGATTTCAGAATCCTTACCGAGAGATTCTTGGATTTTCTTTGCTGCCATCACCGCATCCTTTTGAATTAGCTCGGTGTCGGTGATGGTGCTAGCCAATTGCACCGATGAGATAAGCGCCAGGGCTTCAGTCGGTGTGAGGTTTAGGGATGTGCTGTTGGTATTATTCATCTGCATCCTCATCCCGTCTCAATGCCTCCCGTAAAGCCTCCAATTTAGCTACAGCTACATCAATAGAAGCGCTGGCAGTATCAATCAATTGTTGTTCAGATTCCTCCAGCCAAGACGTATCTGTAAAAGGATTACAAATGTGTGCTTCGGCTCTGAGCTTTGCAGCTTGCAAGAAGGCGATGCAGGTAGCTAATTCATCAGGAATTGGCGGGTTGCCAGAATGTTCGTACTGTTTACTAATTGGCATTGTTTTTCTCTCCTTCAGTTGTAATCGTGGTTGGTCAAATCATCCTCAACAATTATGTTCCCGCGTCTTACAAATTCTGCAAAAATGGCATCGAATATGGGGTCGAGAATGAAGTCCGGGAGGACGCTTAATAATTTACTGAGCATTGTCGTTACCTTCTCCTTTCATTAAGTTTTCAAGCATGGTTCTTGCATCTATGTAGCGATGATTATTCCTTCCCCCATCCTTCAAGCCCCAGAGCAACCAAATCGTTTTTTGTTTACCCAACTTTTTGGCAATTAATAACCTAGCTAGCTGCACCCGTTCCTGATGGTCTGTCAGCGGGAATTCCTCAGAGAAGACAGGTGCGGAAGTTTCCGTGAGTACATCTGCCAAATAGTCCTCTAAACTGCGTTCTGAGGCTTCCACACCTTCGGAGGTTTCCGACCCTTCCGAGCCTTTCTCTCCCTTCCCGTAAGGGTTCTGGAGGTTTCCCCAATCTTGACTGGCAGGCGCATCATCCTTCCCAAATGAACTGTCAGAGGTGTCGGCTTGACCGCTGGAAGCTTCCACACCAGACACAATTTGATGCTGTTGTTGGTAGTGCCTAACGTCCGCTTGAAGGCAAACTGTAGGGGGTTCCAAAGTGGAGAGCATAATCGGTCGTTCGTGCTGTTTTGAAATGGGTTTGAGGTCGTTAAATTCGACTAATAGCGCCTGCCGTACTTCCTTGTTTTCAATGATGGAATGAGTGGCAATCATGTTTGCGAGAACGCCGTAAGAGTCGTTAACAAAACCGAATTCGTCGGTGTAGTAATTGCCCAGTCCTATTAGATTGAAGTTCTGGCGGATATTGGAATCGGCTTTCATGCCTATAGCCAACAAATAGAAGCTCTGCAAGTCTGCCCAAAACCCGACGTTGAAGTCTCGACCGTTCAAGCCAATATCACACAGTTCTACTAGGTAATTTGATGCTTTTACATCGGGATGAGAAGCCATTTCTTGGAGCGCTGAATTGATACTCAGCCAGTCAGCAAGCAGCAGTCGCACGGGTGACATACTTGCTCTTTCGTGTTCTTTTTTTCTCCTTCTGGTGTCGTAAATTTCCCAAACGTGATGGATTCTGTCGAGCGTAGCTTTGAGGTTTGTGATTTCAAAAAGTGTGACTCTGCCCTTCTCTCTCAGCCCACAATAACTATCATTCTTTTGGCTAACTACCCAGAACTCGGTATCAGGGCATTTCTCTAAAAGCAGCGAGATTAAACAAGCTTGCGTGACTGTCTTTCCGCCTCCACTTCCGGCAATTAAAAGCAGCGACAGCCGAGAGCCAGCGACTTGTTTGAGGATGGCAATTGCTTTGGTTTCGGACGGATGAAGCAGATGCGATACTGTTGCCGATTCAATAGCTGATGCTGAACCCGATTCTACTTTGTCGCTAGGGTTGTTAATACCGTCGAGTGTTTGAGTACCTGTCAACTGAAAGGGAGTCTTTTGGTTTCGCAAAAAGGCGATGTATTCTTGCTTCTTCTCATCCGACAATCCCGCAGTTTCTGCATCAAAAACTGCTTCCTCAGCTTCCATTTGAGCGATGCGGATATCGGCTTCACCCAAGACTTCGCACTGCTTCAAAACCACGGCACAATCATTCGCGACTGCCTCTAAATCACCCTCGGTCTGTACTTCTTTAATCCTCATTATCCGCCAATCTTCCAGTAGCTCGGTACGAGCATTCAGTTGACCTTTTGCTAGGTCACATTTCTCTGCAATAGCTTCATAATTGGCAAGCTGACGCTCGGAATTCTGCAAGCTCCGAAACCCAATACCTGCCACCCAAAAACTGCTACCAGCGAGAGCCATCCACAATGCTTTATGCGGATTTGTGGCGGGGATTCTTTTATGGAAAACCACGTTGGGATTAGCCTTCCACTTCTCTGCGTGGTACTCGGTCATTATGTACGGTTTGCCTGCCTTGTCAACGCATTGCAAAGCACTTTTATTGCGGATGCAGAGCTGCACCCTATTGCTTGCCGTCCCCTGGATTGCGGTTATTCCGCTATACACTCCCAGTATCAGTGCCAAGGCAACTGCCGACAGCTTGCCAGCAATCGGGAGTCTTTCAAAGGTCAACAACAGAGCGCGGTTTGACTTAAGCAATTGAGCGTGTTTTTCGGTCAAGGGTGTCATTACTTGCTGACTCCTTTGGCTTTGAAGACTAAGCAGAAAACGATAAGCACAAGCGCAATTGAAGGCAAGTAATCAAAGTTACTGGAAGCAGGTTTTTTTACCGTCTGAATTTCTTTTATACCTGTCTCTAGACGTGGTTCTACATCGCTTACTTGCTGCAATTCAGTAACTGGCTCAGCAAGAGTAGCAAGCATACCGACCGTCACACCACCGCCGACAATTGCAGTAGGCAAGCGATGCTTCGATTGCCCGGTAATTTTGGCTAATAGATAAATCTGATAGATACCAATCGGCACTATCGAACCGCCTGCCACTTGCATCAAATGGAATGCAAAAACCACTGCTGAACCGATAGCTACGGGTGCGACTACTTCACATAGATTGGCAGCGTCCCGGTACTGGCGTTCAGCATTGGTTTCCTCTGGTTGCGGTTGCTCAATTGTTGGTGCTGTAACTTGTTGTTGCTGGTACTGTTGCTGTTGCTGTTGCTGTCCCCCTCCCGCAAAGGAAAGGGGACTTGACCCGATGAATTCGTGCATAAGTCCCCTCTTGCTTAACGGTTGTTGAGATTCATTACACCTGCGAACCAGCCCCCAAACCCTCTAGGCGAACCAGTTGCCGACACGCTGGCGCTGTTGTTGCTGGCAGATCCAATCGTCACTGGTACTTTGTCCTGGACTCCTTTGTCCGAGCCGACCGTGGCTCGACTGAGCAGCTTCTGTCGGCGTTCTCGGAGCGATTCTTGGATGGTTTGACGCTTTTCCGCCACCTCACCCCGATTTGCGATGGCCTCCATCTTGTTCTCGTGTCGCCACAGCTCAGCCTGTAAGTCGCCTGTGAGCTCAGAAGCAATCTCGGCTAACCCGTGCTGACGCTTGGTTTCAATCTTCAGCATTGCTGCACGGTCTTTGGCATCTAGTTGCTCCATCTCCGAGCCAAATTCCGCATTGAGCTTGCGGATTTTAGCGATGGCATTTCCGACTTTGGAGCCGAATTTCTTCCTAATTTCTGTCCATCTGACCTGACCATCGCTGATTTTTTCCAGCGACTCTAAGTAGCTTGTAGCGTTATCAAGGAAGGGTTCTAAAACTAAGGCAAGCTGTTCGGCATTGGCTGCTTTATCTGCCATCGCTTCAAGCTTCGTAACATCGCTCAAGTAAGAGAGAATGTCCGCCTCGGTGTCAGCCCACTCGCCCGCCTTCTCGTCAATGTATGGGCTGTGACCTGCTGCGGGATTGCGTATCGCTACGCTGCTAGTGTCATTGCGACCAAAATCCATAGTAAAATCTCCTTAGATGAGTCCCCCCCTTTTTGTTAAGGGAGGGAGGATTGTGCGGCCGGCCGATTACTTCTCTAGGGCGATCGGCTGGCTTTGATTTGTCATTTGGTTGAGCTTGTCAGATACTCGATCGCCCGCCGGATGACCAATAACGGGCAACAACTCCCCGCGCCGCCAGCTTTCCGAAAGTTCGATCGCCGTTGCCAAATCCAGTCCAACGGCCATAAATTGGCACTCCGGGAATCCGAGGTTATCGCAATTGATGCACGGACGCTCTGGCTCATCGGTAACAGGCGGCTGCAACTGAGCCCAGATTTCTGGATTGGATTCAGGCGTAATTTCAAAAACTTTGGTCATTGCTCAATCCCTCCTATTTAGAAACGCTTCCAGCATCATCTGAATTCAGATTAATGCTGTTGTTAATCGTGACGTTTCCGTGAATAATTGTTGGCTCCGAGACTCGCTTTGCGCCGGATTGGTAGCCCGTATCGTACCCAATTGCAAAGACAAGAGTGCCAGCTACAAGCGCACCGCCAACCATTATCTTTGTCAGGTTTTTATCGAAGTTTTTGTCATCATCAAGCATCGCCTATACCTCCTCAGATTTCACGTCAATTGCATCATCACCGTCTTTCGACAAATCCTTGCGTTCCGGCGTTGGTGAAGACTTATGGTTGATGACCGTGCCAGCGATAAAATCACCCTCGATTTTCTCGACATAGTTACCACCGTTCGTGTTAATAACCCGTTTGCCGGGTTTACCGTCTTCAAAATAAACACCGTTAACAATGCGTACCATTTTTAATCCCTCAAACTGTTGATTTGACCGAGTATTTCAATGCCCTTCGCGTCTGTAATCCCTTCTTCTCGGAGGCTCTGAGCTGCCACTACAACAGCGTCCTGAGATTTGTTGGCAACTACATTGAACACTCGCGGTGCGTTGTACTCGCGCTTGACTTGAACTTTGTAGTAGCTCATGATTCCGCCCCCAGTTTCATCGCCCGTAGCTGGGCTAAGACTTCCGCTTGGGCTTTCTGTTCGGCTTGAAAAACGGCCAGAGCTCGTGCAGCCCCACGGTTTTGAGCCGCGTTGATTTCGGCATTATCCAAGTCAGCATCGCGCTGCCCGGCCGCTTGGTTTTCGGTTGCGATTTGTGCCAGAAGTTGCATCACGTTTTGGTTCAGAGATGCCGAAGTAGAAGTCGCATTTTGGTTCAATTCGGCAATTCGCCGATCGAGCGCTGGCGTGTATTCGGAGATTGTCAGTGTTGAGACTTGCGAGGGAGAGGTCGCGGTTGGTGCTGTTTGTACCAGTTTCCGCAGTTCGCTGAGTTTTCCAGCATTCAGTAGTTTGCAAGCTTTAAGAGCAAGCTCGGAGTATTGGGTTGCTCGTGCAGCGCCCCGGCGTAAGGTTTTGATGTCGAGCCTGTAGATACTCTGAAGTTTAGAAATCGATTGTTGCAGTCCTGCTTTGCTCAGTCGGAGAAGCCCTTGGATTTGTTGGGCGGAATACCATTCCTCAGCATCCTCTGGCTCAGAGTCAATCGATAATTCGGCTTCAACGTCAATTACAGCAAGGTTTTCGGATTCCATCGTTCAGCCTGTTTTAAAAACGACATTTATCGATAAAAACGATTTCTATCGATGTGTGTTAATGTAGCAGATAGCTTCGGAAGCTGTCAAATATCTTCTGAAGTTATCCGAAAATACCCATTGAGGACAGCTTCTGAGGTTTACTGAAGATATCTGATATCTTCGGAGCTTATGGGAGTTACTAAAAAATCGAAAATTACATTTACTTGTGAGCCAAGTCTTAAGGACGGTTTAGAGGTATGGGCACAATCAGAAAGTCGCACTGTCTCAAATTTGATAGAGATGATTGTTCGACAGGCTTATCAAGAACGCTCTACTCCCGATCGCCCCACCGAACCGCAGCCAGCCACCGACCCGCAGCCAACAGAAACGAAGCCAGCAACAGTAGGAACAACCAAGCGGGGTAAGGCTAGTAAAGGTGCTAGTTGATGTCTAGCAATTATTTAGCAGATGTCTAGCAAAGGAGAAGATTTTAGTGACCGAATCAGTTAGAGCCGTTCGGGCTTCAGTGCAAATAGGTTCCCTTACAGTCGATGGGTTCATGTTACCAGACGGCAGTTACCGGATGAGCCAAACACAGGCGGCAGAATGCGTTGGCTTGTCAGAAAGAAACGCCCGCGAATTTTTGCAATCAAAAGCACTGAAATCTTTACTGGGAGAAGGTTATACGCCCGCGACTTCTGAAATAGAACCCGATGCACAGCAAGTGCGTGGGAGCAGTCGAATTCGGGCTTTACCGTTGGAAGTTGTCGGAGCTTACTGGTTATGGCAAACGGCACGAGGAAACAAGACAGCGTTAAGTCTGGTCATGTCTTTGTTGACTGAAACTCTCGAACGTCGCTTTGACGCTGCCTTCGGTGTTACTCGCACCGAGACTGAACGAAACGAGCTTCTGAGCCAGCGAGTTCAAGAACTCGAACAAGATATCCGAGAAGCGTTTTGGGTTGACGATGAAGCCAGAATCGAACGCGACCACTACGAACGGCTCCTCAGAGAGAACGGCATCGACCCTTGGGGAAATCCGGGGGCCAGAGATGAGTCTGGCTGAACAGCACAACAGCAAAACTGACTATCCCGTCTCAGCTATTCTGTTGATCACTCTTGGGTAGTTGTGGCGGTGCGGTCGATCGGCGGGTGTGGAGAGTTGGGGAAGTTTGGGCGATCGGCTTGAGTTTAATTACATTTAATAGTAAATACTTGTTTTTAATTGTATTTACCCGCCCTTCTTTTGCGTAAAGTATAAGTTTTTGCGCGAAGTACAAATCTTGCAAGCTTGAGCGCCTACCTTGTTTGTCAGGGTACTTCTACTCAAATTCTTGAACCTTTTTTGCGCTTGCGAAATCGCAAATATCTGATATTTGTTCGTGCATTAAACACAGTCAAGCTATTTCTGCAATAACTCTTAAAAGTTCTTTTGCGGAGCTGAGCCATCGAGCTGGGCGATCTGGTCTACAAGGTTTGTACTGTTTGAGGTAAATTTACAGGATTTAGGTAAATTTGTTGGATTTTAGGTAAATTTGTTGGATTTTAGGTAAATTAGCCACAAAGAGCTTGATCCAAATTGATTAGTACCGTACCATTGGTGATAACTGAAGCGAGGATGTGAAAAAAATGTCACGAAATTGGAAACGTTCTGTAACAGTTTATTTAACTGAGTCGGAATACCAATTAATTACAGGTAAAGCGTCGCAGCTAGAAACTTCTAGTTCAAGCTTTACTAAGCAAGCGCTCCTGATTTATTATATCAAGCATATAGAAAAGCATCTAAAGAATGCTGAACCTATTGCAGCGTAAAGCTTGCAAGCATTACTCTCACTCGTTTTAAGTCAAAAAAATCGCTGCACCTTTGGAGAGGCACAGCAAACAATTAATAAAAACTAATTTCAGTATATAGTAGTCTATCTACGTTTAGTTGATAACTTGCGGATAGACGGCGAACAATTTGCAGCCTCTCTTTTTTATAGGTGTAGCGGGCCCAACCTACCAAGGACGATCCCGCTATGGATACCATTGTACACTATACTGAACCGTTCAGTCAAAACCATTTATCGGCAAGTTTAGATAAGTTTGACAAAGATTACATAGAAAAACTTGTCTACAAGCATCTAGTAGAGGAATCAGGCATTGGCCCCGACCTCCTCCCCCTGAACTGCCCCTCTGCGAGCGGCCTCCCCGTCTACGACTTGCTTTACCGCGACACTGACAAAATACTCAAGTCCGGCGATGTCAGCGCTCAAGCAAGAAAGAATTACGGGAAGTGCGAGGGTGCGATCGGGTTCATAGTCAATGGCCGCTTCCGGCAACTAGACGGGCCGCCGATCGCATTCAACCGCAAGAAAGAAAACAAAGGATTTGGCAAAACTACAGAAAAGCTAGAACCGCGCAAATATCACCAGCCCTACGGGAAGCCATTGGAAGTGTTTTTCGCGCGGGTTACTCTTCGGATTTGGAAGAAGGTCGCAGCCAAAGCAAATTTGCCAATGCCAGAATTCCCCGTAATTGGGGTTGATGGGGAAGCGATCGGATTTTGGGAATGGGTAAAGGCTACCAAATGCCCGATCGTCATCACTGAAGGGGAAAAGAAGGCACTGGCGCTAATTTCTCGCGGATATGCTGCGATCGGATTACCGGGAATTAATACCGGGTATCGTGTAACCGAGCGCGGGGAAACAGTAACCAATCCCGACGGCACAGAATACCAGCGGGCAATTGCGCGGGAACTACACGCAGCGCTCCAATCGTTTGACACAGCAGGGCGTGTAATTACAATCATTTTTGATTACCGCGCCGGAGATTACCGCCAGAGCAAAGAATTTCGCGCCGCCACTACCACGGCCCGACTGCTTAAAAGTGCGATCGCCAAAATTGCCCTCCTACCAGGCCCCGACAAAGGGGTAGATGATTTTTGCGTGGCGGGCGGGGATATTGACGCGATGCTGGCAGATGCTAAGGATTACCGCAAGCTAGCGATCGAGAATCAATGGCGGCGCGCTCGGCGATATACCCCTACTCACACAATCAATTCCCGATACTTCCATGCACCCGCGCCCGCAGCAGGCACAGTCACGGGTATCAATAGCGGCTTGGCGACCGGGAAAACTCAATTCATAAAAGATATTATTGCCAGCAATCCAGAGGGCAAAATCATCGTGTTAGGGAGCCGGAATGGGTTACTACTCCAGACTGCCGAAAAATGTGGGTTTTATCATCTCAATGCTCACAATGGGTATTTGATGTTCCGCGACCCAAACGCCCGCTTATGCCTGTGTTTTGATTCCTTGCTCAAGCTTCCTTCTGAGATTTTTGAAGGGGCCACAATTATCCTAGATGAGGCCGAAAGCGTACTTCGGCATCTGCTGATGAGTCCTACTCTAAAGCGCGATCGGGAAGCAATTAAAGCTAGATTTACGGAGGCTTGCGGGGATGCAGACCGAATCATATTGTTGGATGGTCATTTGACTGATTTCTCGGTCAACCTTGTCGAGAAACTTGCGGGTAACAAAACAGTAACAAAGCACCTGAACGAATTTAAGGGAAATTGTCCTAAAGTCAGCGTTTATGAGACTGAAAAGGCAACCCCAACAGCAGCAGAAAAACAGGATTTTATCAATAAGATACTGGCTTCAGATTGCCCCGCAATTGCCACAGATTGCTCTGTAGCCGAAGCTGAAGCCCTTGCGGATACTCTCACAGAGGCAAAAGGGCCGGGACTGCTAATTTGCTCCAAAAATTCAAACGAGCCCGACCAAACGGAATTTCAAACTAATCCTGATGCTTGGATGGAAAAGGATAACCCGGCTTGGCTTATCTACAGCCCTACCTTAGAAAATGGGATTGATATTAGCAAATGTGGAAAGTTTACTGATGTGTTTGGGCTGTTTTGCGGGTTGCTGGGTGTTAATTCATTGATTCAAATGTTGCGACGGGTAAGACATCCGCTCAATCAAATCTCAGTTTTATGCCCAAAGCGCGGCCTCAGCGATAATCCCGATCGGCGCTCCTATTATGCAAGCCAAATCAAGCTTCAGATAGAGGCCAGCATCAATATAGAGAGTGCCTTGCTATGCCCCGCAGATTATCAGGAAGCTATCAGGGAGGAGATTAATCGGCAATTTGCCGATCCGCTTTTTGCGGCTTATTGCCATTTTGAAGCTCAGGAAAATCTGGAGAAATCTGAGCTAAGAGCATTTTTGATTGAAGCCTTGAGGGATGGCGGGTACGAAGTGGATGAGCCGATAATTGGGAATGATAAATCAGGCGATCATGCCGACAAAAAGGCCGCTTGCAAGGAAAAAGAAGCGCAGGAGATATTCGATTCTCCCGATATCTCATTAGAGGAAGCGCAAGAAATATCTCGCAGCAATAAAGCAAGATGGCCGGAAAGGTGCCAAGCCGAAAAATGCTATCTTAAGGCGCGGCTTCCGGGGATTGAGGATACGAAGCTTTGGGGCTGGGAATTGGTGCACCGCATTAGGAGCAAGGATAAGGCGCTGCTGAGCCAATTAGAAAATTCTTGGCTATTCCATAATCCAGATGATGCAGAATATTTGCAGAAATCTAAATGGGAATCGGGGAAATTTGAAAGCTTCCTCCCCGATCATTCCCCGCAATGGCTGAAGCTTAAAGCCCTTCATAAGCTGCAAATTTCCCAATTCCTGAATCCTGATGCTTGCTGGAATAGTGAATCCCCGGAAATAAAGAAGCTCTTGGAGGATGGGGACCGCAAGGATGCCCGAAAGATATTGGGGGAGCCGGGAGAGGATGGCATCAAGTATCTTAAGCGGCTGCTAGGACTGATAGGGATAGAGCTGGTGCATAGGCAAGTGCGGGGAGAGGATGGGAAGCGAATTCATGTATATCGCTATCAGCCCCAGCCCACTATCCGCTCATCTAGAAAAGGGCCTCTCCGAATATGCTCCTTGCCCGAAGATTGGCCCGAATTGGCTGAGCTTACAGCGGCCAGGATGAGCCAAAAAATCGAAGCAAAAAAGGCGGCTGTAAAATCGGCTGAAAGCTTTACCCCATCTGCTTTAGATGCTGTCACAGATAGTTCTGATTTTATTAATATAAATTTGGAATCATCTGTGACAGAAATTACCCCAGAAAATACAGCGGCGGGGAGCGCGGCGGGTGCTATTTCCCAAGTTGCGATCGAGGCAGAGGCAGAGGCAGAACATCTGATCGCCCGGTGGACAGGATGGGTTAACTGCTGGGGTAAATGGGTAGAAGCTCGTGTCGCTGGCTGGTGTGAGTACGGAACGCGCTATGTGGTGCAATACCTGCAAGCTAGCGGGGATATTGGGGAAATGCTTGTTTTTCCTGAGAACTTTGTGCAGCAGGCAGAGGGAGGTGCGCCATGTTAGAAACTACGCAACAGTCCCGATCGTCAGCCATGCACGTTGCTGAAACTGAGTGCGCTGATTTCATCCGCGCTGCCATTGCCAGCAATGATCGACAAACAGCCCTCGACATCAAAAATGTACTAGCCGATGTTTGCCCAAACGGTCACGCTGATCGCACCGCCATCTGGGCCGCACTTACCCAAACCGAACAGCAGCAATTCAAAGAGTTGCTAATCCCGATCACCGACAACTTCGCCAAGAGAATCAAACAGGCGATCGGCTGGAATTCGCCCGGAGTTGCCCTGGGTATTGATTGCGATTTGGAGGACGTGATCGACCGTGGTGAAGTGGTAGCGGCGGATGTGGTGGAAGCTGTCGGCGATCGGCACTTCCTAGAGTTTCAGGAATTGGTCGCGCGTTGCCCAAAATATTTTAGCGAACTCCCCGCACCGTCGATCGAAGCCGCCACCAAAAAAATTAGCTGATTTTTTGTGTGCCCTAAAGTCAGGCATTTGCAGTATAAAGTCAGGGGTTTGCAGTATAAAGTCAGGCAAGTGCAGGTATTTGCAGGGGGTACACTTTACCTGCATTTACCTGTAAATATCCTGCAAACGCCTGACTTTTTCGGTCAAATTACTGCTTTTTTGTGCAAGGACTGCCTTTGCTTGTTGAGGCTGGTTATGGCTGTTTAGTTTTGGTAGCAAGCAATGTTTTTGTGATCACAAACCATGACTAATGCGTGCAGACATAAAAATAATCCACCCCCATGAATATTGAGCATAGTGCTTACCCGCAGTTCAAACCTTATTGATATGGAATAAGGAACGACGGAGCGAGTGGCGAATGAAGCCCAAATGCCTTAATAAGAGCGGTAAGGTATGGGACAGGCACTGCGAAGTATTTTTTTGTGGGCATATATTAGCGATCGCTCTTTACGGCAAGAGATTACTGCTTGTACTCATAACGTGGAGAATTATAACTGCCATTGATAGCTAGGAGTCGAGCGACTGCTGTAAACCGAGCGACTACTGTAAACCGAGTCAGGCGGTAAATTTTTATCCGACTGTCAAGTTTTGTTAGACAACAACAGTTTAGCCGATTGCAAAGCGCGAGTCCGACAACAACATTTCACCCGACTGTCAAGGCTGACATAACGGCTGCTGTGTTGCCAATTTTCTCATACTCCTTATTTGATTTTTTATTCAATTTAGATAACGGCTGCTGCGCTGCCACTTTTCTCGCCCTTGCTCAACTTGATTCTTAATTCAACTTAAATACTGTAACTTGACTATTAAATCAATCCAGTCTTTGTTAAAAACGCTAAAAAATTAGCTAATTGTTGCGTCAGCTAAAATCAGGGATTTGCAGTATAAAGTCAGGCGTTTGCAGTATAAAATCAGGCGTTTGCAGGTATTTGCAGGGGGTGCACTTTACCTGTATTTACCGGAAAATATCCTGCAAACGCCTGACTTTTTCGGTCAAATTACTGCTTTTTTGTGTCGAGCGTACATTTGCCTGTTGAGGCAGGTTATGGCGGTTCTTTCTCGGTAGCAAGCAATGGTTTTGTCCGTACAAACTCTGACTTTTACGTGCAAACAAAAAATAATGCACCTTTATGAATGGGGCATTCTAGGTGTCAAGCGACTTGATTTTTACCCGATATTCGGCTGTGCCGATCGCTCACATTGCTCCTGCTGTTGTGGCGGTTTTTGTGGCAGCCCAGGCATCAATTGCCGCAACTTTCTCATCGCACCTGGGTAGCGAGTGAGCGGCTTGACCGACAGCTCGATCGCCCATGACGGAGCTCATAGAATTAAACAGGCGAGTGGCTACCAATCTGGCATCGTATCTTCAGCTATTGAGGAGGATTTTGCGGAGGCAATCGACGCGGGCCTTTCTTGCATCGGTCGATATTGTGGCGATAGTTGACGAGACGCAATTTGAAGAGTTTGAGCAGCTAAAAGGTGATGGGCGATCTCATGAAAACGCATAAAAACGCATATTGCGGAAAGTTTTCCTAGGTCTGCCGCTCTTGGATTTTCCCTTGCTGACCACGGAGAAACCAGGAGCGATCGGCTTGGCAGGTAGCCCGATCGCTCCTGGTTGATTCCCCGGTAAATCGATAGCGAATAAGGAAGCCACCATTTCTATAAACGGATAGGCGGGGCCGTAAGACACGATTAATTACCGTGCAGTTAATACCATTTCCATAAACGGACATCAGTGCTGCTTTGAGGGAAAACTGAGGAAAAAAAACACTATTTTTATAAACGGATAGGCAGGGAAACTCAACTTTCCCCACCTAAGACTTGGAACTGCTACAGCTAGCTCAGCTTATTCATATATTTTCAGCCTCGGCAATTGTTTGAGCGTCTCTGGAATGGAGGTAATCTGATTGTCATTGAGGCGAAGCTTTCTCAGATTCGAGAGTTGCCCGAGCGCCTCTGGAATGGAGGTAATCTGATTGTCATTGAGGTAAAGCCATTCCAAATTCGAGAGTTGCCCGAGTGTCTCTGGAATGGAGGTAATCTGATTGTTACTGAGGCCAAGTTCTGTCAGATTCGACAGTTGCCCGAGTACATCTGGAATGGAGGTAATCTGATTGTCATTGAGGCGAAGCCCTTTCAGATTCGACAGTTGCCCGAGTGCCTTTGGGATAGAGGTAATCTCGTTGTTACTAAGGTAAAGCCATTCCAGATTCGACAGTTGCCCAAGTGCCTCTGGAATGGAGGTAATCTGATTGTCATTGAAGCCAAGCTCTGTCAGATTCGAGAGTTGCCCGAGCGCCTCTGGGATGGAGGTAATCTGATTGCTATTGAGATTAAGTGATGTTAGCTTTGACAGTTGACCGAGTACATCTGGGATAGAGGTAATTTGATTGTCATTGATGCCAAGGCATTTCAGATTCGACAGTTGCTTGAGCGCCTCTGGAATAGAGGTAATCTCATTGCCATTAAGGTAAAGCTCTCTCAGATTGAACAGTTGCCCGAACACTTCAGGGATGGAGGTGATCTGATTGCTCTTAAGGTTAAGCTCTCTCAGCTCAAACAGTTGCCTCAGCGTTTCAGGGATGGAGGTAATCTGATTGCTATTGAGATTAAGCGATGTCAGCTTTGACAGTTGCCCCAGCGTTTCAGGGATGGAGGTAATCTGATTGTTATTGAGGTTAAGCCATATCAGCTTTGACAGTTGCCCCAGCACCTCTGGGATAGAAGTAATCTTATTGTAACCAAGGTAAAGCGTTGTCAGATTGAACAGTTGTCCGATCACTTCTGGAATGGAGGTAATCTGATTGTTATTGAGTTTAAGCCATTCAAGATTGGACAGTTGTCCGATCACGTCTGGGATGGAGCTAATTTGATTCTTACTGAAGTCCAGCCCTACTAGGTTGGACATTTGCCCAATTACGTCTGGAATGGAGCTAATCTGATTCTCACTGAGGGAAAGCTTTGTCAGATTAGACAATTGCCCGATCATGTCTGGGATGAAGCTAATCTGATTGTTACGAAGGTCAAGCTCTCTCAGATACGTAAACTTGACAATTTCCGGTGGCACTTCTCCCAACTGCAACCCCGATAAATTTAGTTTTATTAATTTTTCATCGGCGACTCGCTCAATTCGTCGCCCTGCTTCCTCTCGGGTCATGTCGTTTACCTTTCAGTAATATTCATTTTATTGTGACCAGAATTTAGCCTATTGGAAAAAACGTGTATAAACACGTTTAGGACTTGCAACCACGAAAGCTTCATCAGGATAAGTTCATTACTTGACCGACGTTGCAACGATCACAGACTCTCTTGCCCTTAAAACACCGTATTAGGGTCTGCTCTTAACCTGCCTTCATACCAACAGTTTAGCCGATTGCAAAGCGCGGGCCCGACAACAGCAATTTATGCAACTGTCAAGGCTGACATAACGGCGGCTACGCTGCCAATTTTTTCGCACTTCTGAAATTTGATTTTTAATTCAACTTACCAAGCCACAACTTGACTATTAAATCAATTCACTTGTTGTGAAAAACGCTAAAAATTAGCTAATTTTTGTGTGCCCAAAAGTCAGGCATTTGCAGTATAAAGTCAGGCGTTTGCAGTACAAAATCAGGTATTTGCAGGTATTTGCAGGGGGTGCACTTTACCTGCAAATGCCTGTAAATATCCTGCAAACGCCTGAATTTTTCGGTCAAATTACTGCCTTTTTGTGCTGTTCGTGCCTTTGCTTGTTGAGGCTGCTTTTGGCTGTTCTTTGTTAGTAGCAAGCAATGTTTTTGTGATCACAAACCAGACTTTTACGTGCAGAAACAAAAACGATG